>DATNQE010000807.1:0-12692 GCA_036702895.1 Trichocoleus sp.
CTTGTGGATTAGGAACAGTTGCAAATGAGTTTGATATCTCGTTCACAGTTTTTGCGCCGCTTTGCCCTGGGCCTGGGCGCTACCCTCATGATTGCGGCCTGCGACGGGCAAAATCAGCAGGCTGCCTCGCCTGACACCACAGCAGAGGGTGCTCCCGCCGCAGGCGGTGTGCTGCGGGTAGGTACTGAACCAGCGTTTCCGCCCTTTGAGTCCCAAGGGGCAGGGGGTGAGCTAGAAGGCTTTGACATTGACCTGATGCGGGCCATTGGCGAGCAGGCGGGTTTAGAAGTGGAGTTTGAGAGCCTGCCTTTTGATGGTCTTATCCCTGCCCTACAGGCAGGTTCGATAGATGCGGCTATCAGCGCTATGACTATTACCGAGGAGCGGGCTCAGACGGTGTCCTTTTCGCGGCCCTACTTCAAGGCCGGCCTGGCCATTGCCGTGAGGGAAGAAACCACGGACGTAGCAACCCTAGACGATCTGGAAAATAAGCGCATTGCGGTGCAGATTGGCACCACGGGCGCCAGCCAGGCAGCGCAAATTTCGGGGGCTCAGGTGACGACGTTTGACTCGGCCCCGCTGGCACTGCAGGAGCTTGCCAACGGCAATGTGGACGCGGTGATCAACGATGCTCCGGTGACGCTAGATGCGATCGCATCGGGCAACATTCAGGGGCTCAAGGTGGTGGGTGAACTGCTAACCGAAGAGTTCTACGGCATTGCTATGCCCCAAAACTCCCCCAATGTTGAGGTGGTAAACAACGCTCTGGCAGAGATGATTTCGGACGGTACCTACGCCGAGATCTACCAGAAGTGGTTTAAGGCTGAACCGCCTGAACTGCCCGAGACCGCTTTTTAAAGCGTCTCTTATCTACGGCCGGAGACTGACGTCAAGCTTGCGTTTCATGCTGCTTGAAAAACGCCTTGCTCCGACTCAGTCCAGGGAATTCTACTTCAGCGGTCTGAGTCATGGATGACTCAGGCCGCTGGTCGTATCAGCTGTTGTGCCTGGCTGCCTTTAGACAGCTTTTCCATGCTGCCAACCTATAGCGTCGAGCTCAACGCAAGCATTCCTTGACAAATACTGCATAGGCGCGCCTCATGCAGGCTGTAAAGCCAACTCGCCTGGTATGATGGCTAAAATTTTGCGCCCAACGACTAATCGCAGGGAGAGCGGATCTGTGGAGAATTTTCTAAGTTTTATTCTGGCGTCCCTACCCAGCCTACTTCGGGGAGCTGTTGTTACCCTTCAGCTGACGGCTTCTGCCGTGGTTCTGGGGCTGATCGGCGGCATGCTCCTAGGCATTGCTCGGCTCTCTCGCCTAACGCCGCTGCGGTGGCTGAGCAGGGCCTATATTGACTTTTTTCGGGGAACGCCGCTGTTGGTGCAGATCTTTATGATCTACTTTGGCATTCCCGCCCTGGTGCGCAGTGTTGGCCTAACGTTTACCTTTGACCGCTGGGCTGCCGCCGTTTTGGCCCTCAGCCTTAACTCTGCAGCTTATCTGGCTGAAATTGTGCGGGCAGGCATTCAGTCTATTGAAATTGGTCAGCGAGAAGCGGCGGAGTCGCTGGGGCTGGGGCCAAACCAGACGATGCGCTACATCATTTTCCCCCAAGCGTTTCGCCGTATGATTCCACCGCTGGGCAACGAATTTATCACGCTGCTAAAAGATACTAGCCTGGTTGCCGTCATTGGTTTTGAGGAGCTGTTTCGCCGGGGGCAGCTGATTGTGGCTACCAGCTACCGCGCGTTTGAGATTTATATCTCGGTGGCTCTGGTCTATTTGGTGCTCAACACGCTCTCCTCCCAGTTTTTCTCGCTGCTGGAGAAGTGGACCGACCCGGCCTACAAGGCTAAGCGCAAGCAGATGCGCTCAGCCCCGGCTGAATAAGCTCTCCAACTCAATTTGAGCACTTAAGCGGCGTAGTCAAAGAGAGCATCTAGGTAGATGCGGTTGACTCTGCGATCGCACGTACCGTTTTGCATCAGAAAAAGCGATAGGGCAGCGCAAAATACGCGGTGCTGGCTCCAGGCTGGGTGGGCCTCTAGATAGCCCTGAAGCGACTCGTGCAGCTCCTCTGGAATCTCCACATTCAAACTGATGCGAGGCATGATCGGCGTCGCCATAAACCCACTCTCCTTCACAACAAAGCCCATTTACAGTTGCACAAACACAGACACAAAAAACCCGCGCTCATTCAGCCGAAGATAGGTCCGGTTAGCCTCTACAGCTGTTAATAGCTGGGGCCATCCAGAGCCAAGACCCCTTCGGCAGAGGCGCTGTGGTAGCTGGTCGCATCATTTTCACCAGCCCTGCTCAACCCTGTCAACATTGCCAAATGGAGGCAGTTACGCTAGCGAGCCGTCGCGCCAACGAGAGAATGCGGGTTTTCACGATCCCCATTTGAGCAAGCGGCGCTAAAACGGCTAAAAAAGCGGCTCACGCCTGGGGAAAGGCACAATCCACAGAAATCTCCAAAACCCCTCTGCCCTCGTTAGACCCTGTGGAAAACAGGCTAACTGCCTGTGGAGAAGCCGCCTTAGACCTGGGGAAAACAAAAAGTGAATCTAAAAAAATTGGAAACTCTGCAAAAAAATGTCGGCAGTTTACCGATGTAGCTTCCGTTAGCCTCCCATGGCAGGCTTCAATCAGGGCATTCAAGCCTCTCCAGATAGAGCTTCAGCAGTGTGTGATGGCGAGAGGTTAGGCGCTTCGCCCAAAGCTAGCCGAAATGAGTATAGATGCTGTTGCTAAAGAAGCCGGGCCGGGGATTACACTAAGTCAAAGCTGTTATGAGTACGTATGTACTGATTGAGAGTGCTCAACAGCTTATCCACCGTGTTGCTTACATGGCCTGCTTGCTATGAAAGAATCCCTCTGGCTGACAACTGGCCTGGTAACTGCTGTGCTATGGGGATGCCCCAAGACGGCTCAGGCTAACAACATTGCTTTGGCATTCACGCTGCCCCCGGTCGGTGGGCCGCAAGCGGCACCGGCAGACCCTGAACCCCAAGAGAGTAGCTCCCCCCCCGAACTCCTGCCGGTGCCGGCTCAGGAGCCTCCTGTGCAGGAATTGGCTGTTGCCCTGCCGCCGCCCCCGCCGCCCATCTCGGAGCGGTCTATGGCGGCAACGCCCGTTGAGAAATCGTTCTCAGAACCAGCGTCGAAAGCCGCTCTAGAACCAGTTCTAGAACCCACTCCAGAATCAGGCCCAGAGTTGGCCCTGGAGCAGGCTTCAGCCCTACCGCCGTCAGTCTCGCTCCCTCTGAATTCGGCTGCTTCAGGCTTGCCCTCCTCAAAATCAACTGCTTTGGAAATGGCCTCTGGAGCTTCGACCTCTGCGCGGCCTCCAGCTTTGCCAACGCCAGAAACATTAGCGCCAGAGACATTAGTGCCTGATCTCTTTGCAGGAGGCAGCGAGTCTTTGGTCGCGCGGGCAGTGGGCAGCGCTGAAGGCACCCGGACAGCCCTAGGGCAGCGCACAGCGGCTTACTACGGCCACCAAGACCCCGGCAACGGTGCCTGGAACTTAGGCAGTTTTTCCTACCAGCACGGCGCGACAACCCCAGAAGAAGCTGACGCCAAGCAGCTTAAGCGTCTGCAGGCGCAGGTGCAGGTACTTAAGACTCAGGCTGAGGCTAAAGGGCTTGAGCTGACCTTGGCAGAAATCCTCAACGGGATTGACCTGGCCAACCAAGCTCCTGTGGCCGCTCTCGACCGAGGCTACGTTGATTGGCTATACCAGGCCCATTCGCTGGGGATGACGGGGGAGGACGCCATTTTGTATGCCCGCACCCGCGCCTTTTTGGACCCCGATACGGGCCGCTGGAACGCTCCTGGCTTAGGCAATACGGTAGCGGCTATTAGCCAGGACCAGGAACGGCGGATGAAAGCGATTGCCCTAGCGATGGATGTAGATAAAACCATAGTAAAGCGGCTAGATCAGCCTTTAAAAACCACAAAATCCCAAGCCCCCGACCAGGTTTCACCGTCAGTACCCCAGCAAGCTCTGGAGTCTCCGGCTGCTGAGGCAGAAGCCGTTGATTTTGTTCTCAGTTTAGATTTGCCCTGACGCTCTAGGGAGGCAGCTTACGCGGTGAGTGCTGTGACAACGAGGGAAAGTGCGATCGCATTTTTAGCATTTTGAACTCTATCTTCCGATAGATAAGGAATTCCTACGCCAGACAGAGAATAAAGCTCAGCGTCTTAGTGCTTAAGTCGCCGATGGTTCTTTCTCAATGTGTTGGGGTAGTCTGGGTGATTCACGACCCATCAGCAGGCAAGTCCAGGCCACTGCTAAACAGATTGTGGGCATGCTCCTCAGCCTTTCCGGTTTTATTTGCTGCGGCGCTTAAGCAGGAGTAGCCCCTGTGAACCCTGTCGATAGTTCCGGCAAAGTGGACACTTCTGCTACTCAAGAAGCCCGCATTCTTTTAATAGCAACGCCTAAGGAGCTGGCGAGCGTTCTGCAGCGGCAGCCCTACTATCAGGTCTATCAGGAGTCGCTGGAAGATAACAATAGCGGCCCAGGCGGTGTAGGTGCAGAGCCTGGCTTCATTCCTGATTTGGTCGTAGTCAGCAGCCAAAGGCTGCGCCAGGCAGGCTCGGAGCCACTGCTGCACAGAGCTTGCCAGCAGCAGACGCCGGTAATTCTGCTAATAGATCGCCAGCAGCAGACTGACGGGGACTGGCAGCCTGACCTCAAGGTGACTGATTACCTCGTTTGGCCCTGCTCCCCATTCGAATTGCTGGCCCGGGTGAGGACTGGCTTGGAGCTGGCTCGGCTGCAGCAGCAGACTCGGCAAGCGGCTGCGGTTAAGGCCGCTGCTGAGATGGCCCCTACGCGAGAAGCGGGTACTGGGGTGCCGCTGCTGATTACCGATGTGTTGGAGAGCATTACCGACGGCTTTTTCTCCCTTGACAACCAGTGGCGCTTTACCTATCTCAACCGCGCCTCCGAAGTGCTCAGCGGTGAATCTCGCCATAAGTTACTGGGCCAGGTGTTTTGGCAGGTGTATCCAGGGCTGCTGGGCACAGACTTTGAGCAGCAGATGCGCCGCGCCATGGTCGAACGGGTTCCGCTCCACTTTGAAGCGCCCTCGGTGCAGGTAGGGCTCTGGCGAGAGGTTCATGTTTATCCCAGATCAGACGGTCTAGCGGTGTATTGGCGCGATATCACCGAGCGCCGTCAGTCAGATGAAGCGCTGCGCCTGAGTGAGGACCGCTATCGCACCTTAGCCAATGCCCTGCCTCAAATAATATGGATTAACGATCCAGTGGGCAATGTGGAGTTTTTCAACCAGCGTTGGGAGGAATATACCGGCTTCCCCTCAACGGTTGGGGTGAATTTGTGGCAGGAAATTATTTATCCCGACGATGCTGAACTTGCCTTAAATACCCGCAATCGAGCAATTCAGGCTCAAGAGGCCTATGAGATTGAGTGTCGGCTGCGCCGGTTTGACCAAGCTTACCGCTGGCACCTAGTGCGGGTGGTGCCTTTTAAGGATGCGCAGGGTCAGATTTTGCAGTGGTTTGGCAGCGCTACCGATATTCACGATGTCAAACAAAGCGAGGCAGCGCTGCGGGACAGTGAGGCCATCGCCAAGGCTCGGGCAGATGAGCTGGAAGTCTTTATGGCCACGGTCCCGGCGGCAGTCTGGATCGCTCACGACCCGTACTGCCATCACATGACGGCTAATCAGGCTGCTCATAAGCTGGTGGAGCAGCCGCCAGGAGCTACCGTTACGGCTACTCCGGAGAACGGCGATTACCCCTTCCCCTTCAAAATCCAGCGTCATGGGCAGGACATTCCCCTGGATCAGCTGCCGATGCAGAAAGCAGGGCTGACTGGAGAGGAAGCTGAGGAAGAGTTTGACTTTGTGTTTGATAACGGCGAGGTTCGCGCTATTTGGGGCCGCGCCGTACCGCTGCGGGGAGAAGAGGGGCAGATACGCGGCGTTATTGGCGTTTTTCTAAACATTAGCGAACGCAAGCGGATTGAACAGGAGCGCGAGCAGCTGCTGGAGCGCGAACGCTCGGCTCGGGCTGAAGCCGAAACCGCTAATCGGCTCAAGGATGAATTTTTGGCAGTGCTTTCTCACGAATTGCGATCGCCGCTCAACCCCATCCTGGGCTGGGCCAGGCTGCTGCAGTCGCGCTCGGTAGGCCCTGAGACGCTGACGCGGGCGCTTCAGTCCATAGAGCGCAACGTCCGGCTACAGGTGCAGCTGGTAGAGGATTTGCTTGATGTCTCCCGCATCTTGCGCGGCAAGCTGGTGCTAGAGAAGACCCCGGTTGATCTCAGCGCTGCGGTGCAGGCAGCAATTGAGACGGTTTTGCCTATGGCCGTGGCCAAAGAAATACAGATCATTCCTGATTTCGCTGCTGCAGTGGGACCTGTCCAGGGCGATACGATGCGGCTGCAGCAGGTGATCTGGAATTTGCTCTCTAATGCCGTTAAATTTACGCCTCAGGGGGGGCGAGTTGAGGTGCGGCTAGAGCGAGCTGGACAGGCAGCTTTGGCGGCGTTGGAAGGAGACAGAGAGGCGTCAGAGGGGGCGTTAGAGCCTGTGGAAGTCGGGGAAAGTTCACGGGCCCATCGGGCTTACGCTCAAATTATCGTTAGCGATACGGGCAAAGGCATCGACGCTGAATTTTTGCCCCACGTCTTTGACTATTTCCGGCAGCAGGACAGCACGACCACTCGCCAATTTGGTGGGTTAGGAATTGGACTAGCGATTGTCCGCCATCTAACCGAAATGCATGGTGGCAGCGTTAGCGTGGCCAGCCCTGGGGAGGGGCTAGGCGCGACGTTTACGGTCACGCTGCCCAGTGGTGCTCCGTTGCCTTCAGCGGCAGGTCCCGTACTAACCGAAGCCGCCGCTACGCCAGATTCGCTGAAGGGGCGGCGCATTTTAGTGGTGGACGATGACCCCGATACGCGGCAGTTTATAGCGTTTCTGCTGGGCCAGCTTGGGGTCGCGGTAACGGCGGCAGAGTCGGCCCAGGCGGGGCTAGACCAGCTTGAGCAGGCCCAATTTGACCTGCTAATCAGCGATATTGGAATGCCTGGCATGGATGGCTACCAGTTCATACGGGCGGTGCGCCAGCAATTTTTTGAACGGGGGGAGCAGAAGGGCGTGTTGATCGATGCCCACTCGATGAAAGCGATCGCAATGACAGCCTACGCCGGAGAGCAAGACGGGCAGCGCGCCAGAGTCGCCGGATTTGATGCTCATTTGGCGAAACCTGTAGCGCCCGATCAACTGCTCAAAACCTTGGTACAGCTGCTGGAGAGACCTCCCGCGGCGCCGCTATCAGGGGAAGAATATCCGTAAATTTGGGGTTGCTTTACGCAGCTTTACGAATGTTTCATCGCACGGCTGGGGTAAAACCCCTACATTGGTATCAAGCGAAAGGGCACTTAGCCTGAAGCCTCTAGCGAACCCCCTATAAAGCCATTATGCGTAACCCGCCCCAGCAGGATCCTTTATGGATTTTGCTGGGGTTATTAATTGCAAAACGAGAGGAGCTTTAATAGCAGTCGTTTGGCAATAGACGAATTGATTAAGACATAGAGTGCAGGGGTAAAACCCTAGGCTGGGGGCGCAGCCCCCACATCTCCATGTCCCCAAATGTTTTAGACAGTTTGACGCAAGCTATTCCTGTAACCAGCACAGTTTTGGCTCAGGATTATTGCGAGTCGCCAATAGCCTCCAAAACGCTTAGAGGCGCAGCTTAACTAAGCTGCGCCTCTAGGATAGGTTGGACAAGAACCATTTCACTCTGAGGATGGGCCTCTGCCATTAGTTCTTGTTAACTTCCTCACAGTACACTGAGGATAAATAGGGGTAGCTGATCTGGCTTTAGAAGCGATAGTTGACTGCCAGTCACAGAGCCCTCATTTGTTAGTTTAGGAAGCAAAAACTACTGGTTTAAGCGGTTGAGTGAAACAGGACAGATCGAACTTAAACAGATTTAACTTGAACAGAAATTTACCTCTTCTAGGGTTTACACTCAGGTTTGCACTTGACTGTTCTTTCTGTCAGTAGAAGCTTGGTTTGCTTCATGTATCTACTATAGGCCTTTCCAGAAAAAGATCTAGACCCTATCAACAAAGTTTACCTTTGGGGATCAGTCACTTTAAAGGACGTTTCTAATGCCCTTTAAAGCGTTGAGAGATGTTGCAGAAATGTTCGACCTGTAATGTTTCGGGAAGCCCAAATTGAAAAGCCAGAACCCAGAGTTCTGCGGTATGCCTCAGACGAGCCTGGAGGTAACCGAGAACCCTGGGTTCTGGGGGGAGGTTTGAGGGAATTAGGGGCTTACAGGGCCTGCTCAGTTTCTTTGTCGAACAGGTGGAAGCGGTTGCGGTCAAACAGGACTTCGACCACCTCGCCAGGGGTGTAGCTCGAACGCGGGTCAATGCGGGCGACAAACTCCTGGCCGTCGGGCAGGTTCAGGTAAACGATGAGCTCGTGTCCCATTTTCTCAACCATGGTCACCTTGGCCTTGACCGACAGAGGGTTAATGCCGGGCGGGGCGTATTGGGGGCTGTAGATGTTTTCGGGGCGAATCCCAAAGATGACGCGGCGACCTTTGTGCGGCATGTAGCGCGATATCCGCTCCTCGTTAACCGGCATTTTCAACGACTCGGTGGCGACGCAGAGGCCGTTTTCGTTGGGCTGCAGTGTGGCTTCGAAGAAGTTCATGGCGGGGCTGCCCATGAATCCGGCAACAAAGAGGTTCACCGGATTGTTATAGAGCACGTCGGGCGTGTCTACCTGCTGCAAAATGCCCTTGCTCATCACCGCAATGCGGTTGCCCATGGTCATAGCCTCGACCTGGTCGTGGGTGACGTAGACAAAGGTCGTGCCCAGCCTCTGGTGCAGACGGCTCAGCTCGGCGCGGGCCTGCACCCGCAGTTTGGCGTCTAGGTTAGACAGGGGCTCGTCCATCAAGAACACGGCCGGGTCGCGGACGATGGTGCGGCCCAGAGCAACCCGCTGACGCTGACCGCCGGAGAGCTGCTTGGGCTTGCGATCGAGCAGTTCCTCAATGCCGAGCTGCTTGGCCGCCGACAGCACCCGCTCTCGAATCTCAGTTTTGGGCATGCCCTGAAGATCGAGGCTAAAGGCCATGTTCTCGAAGATCGACATGTGGGGGTAGAGGGCGTAGGACTGAAACACCATGGCGATGTCCCGCTCTCTGGGCGACAGATCGTTGACTCGTCGGCCGTCGATCAGCAGGTTGCCTCTAGAGATCGACTCTAGCCCTGCCAGCATCCGCAGGGTGGTGCTTTTGCCGCAGCCGGAGGGGCCAACCAGCACCAAGAATTCGTCTTCACCGATATTCAGGTTGAGGTCCTTGACCGCTGTGTACCCGTTCTCGTACTGCTTTGTGACCTGCTCAAAAACTACATTTGCCATTGTCCTGTACCCCTATCCTTTAACTGATCCGGCTAACAATCCGCGCACAAAGTACCGCTGCAGTGCAAAGAACACCAGCAGTGGCACAATCATCGATACAAAGGCTCCTGCCGTGAGCAGGTGCCAGTCTTGGCCTCGGTCACCCACCAGGTTGCGCAAAATTAGCGTGACGGGGGCGACGTTTTGGTTACCGCCCAGGTACACCAGGGCGACCAGCAGGTCATTCCAAACCCAAAGGAACTGGAAGACGGCAAACGATGCGATCGCAGGCACCGACAGCGGCAGCACAATCCGCGTGAAGATCTTCAGGTGGGAGGCGCCATCCACCGCAGCCGCTTCGATCAGATCTCCCGGTAGCGAACCGATGTAGTTACGAATCAAATAGATGCCCAGGGGCAGACCATAGGCAGCATGGGCCAGCCACACACCCAGGAACGTGCCTGCCAATCCCAACAGGTTGTAGGTGCGCAGCACCGGAATCAGCGTCATCTGCAGGGGCACCACCAGCAGCGCCACCATTGACACAAATAGAAGCTGCCGACCGGGAAACCGCATCCAGGCGAGGGCGTAGGCGGCTAGGGTAGCGATGAAGATAGGAATGACCGTGGCCGGAATCGAAATCACCAGGCTGTTGAGAAACGCCTGGCCCATGCCCTGACTGGTCAACACATCAACATAGTTACCCAGGTGGTATTGAGCAAAGTTGAGCGGCTCTCGAAATACCGTCCACCAGCCCGTTTGGGTCAGGTCTTCACGGTAGCGGAAGGAGCTAATGAGCAGGCCGACGGTGGGAATCGTCCAAAGGACGGCAATGGAGACGATGGCAATGTGGACAGGTGCAGAGGTGAGCGCCTGTTCCAGACGATCCATGAATTTGCTAGAGCCCCGTCGTCTTCTAGGCAGCGTCGTCATCGGAGAGCCTCCTGCTGGCGGAATCGTTTGATATTGGTGAGCATCACCGGCACAACCGCCAGCAGCAGAATGACGGCGATGGCGCTGCCCCGACCGAAGTGGCGGAAGTTGAACATTTCGCGAATCATGCGGCTGGCGATGACGTCGGTATCGAGCAGGCCGCCGGTCATCACAAACACAATGTCAAACACCTTCAGCACCGCCACGATGATGGTGGTTGAGACCACCACAATGGTGGAGCTGATCATGGGTACGGTGACTCGGCGAAAGATTTGCAGCTCGCTAGCGCCATCGATCCGAGCGGCTTCGATAACGTCTTTGGGAATGCCCTTAACCGCTGCCGACAGCAGCACCATGGCAAAGCCTGTCTGCAGCCAGATCATGATGGTGATCAGCGCAAAGTTATTGACGGTTTTGTTAACCAGCCAGCCAATAGGTTCAAGGCCGATGGAAACCATAAGGGCGTTGAGCAGGCCGATCTGGGCTACATCCGGCGGATTGTAGGCATAGATAAAGCGCCAGATGACGCTGGCCCCCACAAAGGAGATGGCCATGGGCAGAAAGATCAGCGCCTTGGCTAGGGGCTCGTACTTAACCCGGTCTACCAGTACCGCAATGATGAGGCCCAGCCCAACGCTAATACCCGTCACCAATACCAGCCAGAGAATGTTGTTGCGGAAGGCAATCAGCATGCCCCGGTCGGTGAAGGCAAAGATATAGTTGGACAGCCCCACAAAGTTTTGCGATCGCGCATCAAAAAAGCTCAGGTAGAAGGTGCGCAGACTGGGCAGGACCAGGTAGACAACCAGGAGTAGAACCGCCGGGGCTAGATAAACCAACGGCAGTACGCGGGCCCTGATGTTTTTGGGGAGCCGATCGACCAGCCAGTTCGCTGCAAAAAAGAGAGCTACAATGCCGCCCGAGCCCAGGACGACGGCTGCGATCGCACTTAAAACTCTAAATAAATTCTCAGTGTTCGCCATGGTGAACGCCAATGAAATCAACTGCTAGACAAAGGCTTAGTAAACCCCTTCCTCCGGGTCGGGCCAGCTGGCCTGAATTCTAGAGAGAACCTGCTCAATATCTTCCCCAGCGATGTAGTCCACAGAGCCGCTCCAGAAGGTGCCAGTGCCCACCGTTGAGGGCATCAGGTCTGATGCGTCAAAGCGCAGCACGTCCGCATTCACCAGAATTTCTGCCTGCCGTTGGGTCAGTGTATCAGGGTAAAACTCTGGCGGAACTTGTCGGTGGGGCGATAGGAATGCGCCCAGAGAGGCCCAAATTTCGTGGGGGGTTGGGGTCAGGAAGTACTCCATCAGCGCCTGGGCTTCTGGCGTTGCGTTGAAGACGCCAAACAGGTCGCCCCCAACTAAAATCGGCGTGCCCAGCGCCGGGTCAATCGGCGGCAGTGGGAAAATGCCGACCTGTTTCTCGAGATCGACCCCTTCCTGAATGAAGCCGCTGATAAAGTTGCCCTGGCGGTGCAGGAAGCAGCGGGGCGGCTCGGTAAAGAGACCCTGAACGGCGTCCCCAAACTGGGTGCTGAGGGCACCGACCCCGCCTCCAGGTACGTACTCGGGGTTGCGGGCAATGTCGCCAAAAATGGTAAACGCCTTCTGCACAGGGGGCGCATCAAAGGGGATTTCATTGGCGACCCACTGGTCGTAGACCTCTGGTCCGGCGGTGCGCAGCATAATGTCTTCTACCCAGTCGGTGCCGACCCAGCCGGTCGCATCCCCGGCCGCCACGCCCAAGCACCAGGGCGTATCGCCATCGGCCACAATGCGATCGCTCAGCGCCATCATTTCGTCCCAGGTAGTGGGCACCGTGTAGCCGCGCTCGGCAAACTGCTGCGGGTTGTACCAAACCAGGCTTTTAACGGCAGCTCGCAGCCAGACCCCATACAGTTCATCGTTAATGGTGGCGAGCGCTAGCCAATCTTCTGGAAATGCCTGCGCCAGCTCCTCCTGCTCAATGAAATCGGTGATAGGCACCATTTGGTCATTGGCGATGAACTGCGTCATCAAACCCGGCTGCGGAAACAGGGCGACATCTGGGGCATCCCCCGCATCCACCCGAATAGGCAGCAGGGTGGCAAAGGCATCGCTGCCCTCATAAACCACCTGAATGCCCGTCTCCTCCTCAAAAGGCTCCAGGGCCGCCTCCAGGTTGGCCTGCTGCTCTCCGGTGAACGCGCCCAGAACGGTTACCGTTCGAGCGCCGCCACCACCGCCACCACTGCCGCCGCCAGAGGCCTCAGGGCCTCTACTGCAGGCAGGCAACAGAAAAAGACTAAGTCCGCTGAAGAAAATCGGGGCCAGGCGCCACGGCTGCGGACTATTTTTTTC
>DATNQE010000808.1:0-5044 GCA_036702895.1 Trichocoleus sp.
GCTTCAGCGCTAGATCCTTCAATCAGCTGTGCTTAAACACTCTAAAGCGATTAGTATCAGCGACATTCGATAGTTGGACTTTAGCCTTAGCAAGTTTAGAGCTGAACTATAAGTCCTCATTGCGAAGACGGGGACAATTAAGCCAGCACATCCAATTAGCGCCATTGCCACCGCCGGGTAAGTCAGAGATAAACCAGCAAGCGTGATCAGATTCAGATTCTCGGCGATAGCCAGGTCCTAGCTTTCTGACCGAAGCTATATAAAATTGGAACGGTCATCCCACCGCACCTGTTTTTGCCTGCTGCTGGCTGTGTCTCTTGATCGCAATGCTGATAAAGCCAAAGCTCCCCGCAACCGCACCCTCACCCTTAGCGATGCGGAGCAAGCGCTGTATCGTCAGCAGCTAGGCCGCTGTGGGCCTGGGGCAACCGCAGAAAGCCTGCTCGATAAAGTCGTTCATCAGGATCTGTTTACTGCGCTGCCTTATCTGCCGACTGAGTTTGTCGATCTGCTGATTCTGGATCCGCCCTACAACCGCAGCAAAACTTACAACCAGATTGTGTTTAGCCAAAAACCCCCGGAGGCTTACCAGCACTGGTTTGAAGCCTGGTTTAGGCAGCTTTTGGCGGTGCTCAAGCCAAACGCCACAGTCTATATCTGCGCTGATTGGCAGTCTTCAGCCGTCATTTACCCGGTGCTGGCTAAATACCTCACGGTTCGCAACCGCATTACCTGGGAGCGGGAAAAAGGGCGAGGGGCCCAGCGCAACTGGAAAAACAGCGCTGAGGACATTTGGTTCTGCACCTGCTCAGACAGCTACTGCTTCAATCTGGAGGCGGTTAAGCTCAAGCGGCGGGTAATAGCCCCCTACCGGGACGGCAATGGCCAACCTAAGGACTGGCAGGAAACGGGAGGCAAACGCTTCCGCAGCACCCATCCGTCAAACCTGTGGACAGATATCTCGGTACCGTTTTGGTCTATGCCGGAAAACACCGATCACCCCACCCAAAAACCCGAGAAGCTGATAGCCAAGCTGGTTCTAGCCAGCAGCCAACCGGGCGATGTGGTGTTTGATCCATTTTTAGGATCGGGCACTACGGCTGTGGTGGCTAAAAAGCTCAACCGCCGTTATCTGGGCATTGAAATTGATGAGGTTTACTGCTGCCTTGCGCAAAAGCGACTGACCTTAGCAACTCAGAATACAGCCATTCAGGGGTATGCGGACGGTTACTTTTGGGAGCGCAATTCCTTGCCTTATCAAAAGTAGAAGCAGCCTGTTTTTCCGCCTTGAAAGCAACTAAAATCTCCCGTTGGAAGACTCTCTTCTCCTTTGCGTTAGTTGCGGGTGCTAAATATCGAACACCTGCAAATCTCTACCTTTATAGAGAAGTCTTTCCACTGAATCGGTTTCACAGCTCAAGCGCAGCGCTGCAGCCAGAGTTAGCAGAATTAGAGCTTTCCAGCGACTTTCGCTGCTGGCTGTGATGTTAAGGTGCTTATCTAAGATGAATTTTCTATACAGGGATTGCGGCGAAATATTGCATGAAGTTGAGAAGGGTATAGGTAGCCCCAAAGCTTCGGTCATCTCCCTATACTGAGATCACTTGCAGTCGTCCTCGATTCAAAAACCTGGAGGTCAAAACGATGAGCAATCTCTTCGAAGCATTCGTGGATATCAAGGAATATTCTGAGGAAATCGATCTTCCGCCCAGCATTTTTACCGAGCACTACGTTATTGATGCCGCCTCAAGGCTAGAAGCAGATAGAGCAGCCCTCTACAGAGCTGAGGCAGACCATCCTAAAGCAACTGAATACGATGTCCGCCTGTCGCGGATTATCCACTAGGCCAGAGTAATTTTTCCTGCAGGGAAGCTCTGGCCTAGCCTATTTTTGGCTCAAGTTTTTTCTACTAGCGCGATCGCATCCTCTGCTCAGCAGCCCCGATGCGATCGCGCTCTTGTGTGTACTCACAACGCTTCAGCTAGCCCTTCTCCCGTCAGGTGCGGCTCATTGGTTTAACCGTCTGCATCAGCAGATGCATCAGGCTATCGACCAGTCGCTCCGGAGCCATAGGCATTAGGCTCTCTCCTCGAAAAATGCCCTGGGTAATGGTGAAAAAGACCACCGTTCCTAGCATTACCCGCGCCGTTGCCTCTGGATCAGGAATGTCCAACTCAGGACAGTCCGCCAGGTACTGGGTAAGTTGCTCTAAGCTCGGCCGGGTTAGGTTCTCCAAAAAAGCCTCGGCCAACACCGGAAAGCGGCCCGACTCGCCCACCACCAGCCGCACGAAGTCCTGATACTCCCCATCCTCCAGGCTGGTAGAAATCGCCTCCAGGGCGATTTGCCGCAGCACTACCGCCGGTTCTCCCTGGGATAGCCCAGCCATCATGCGAGGGCAGCGCTGCTCAGCGACGTACTGCACCAGTGCCTGAAATAGCCCCTCCTTGTCGCGAAAGTGGCTATAAACCGTAGGCTTGGAGACCTTCGCTGTGGCAGCGACCTTATCCATGCTGGTGCCGGCAAAGCCGTTCTGCAGAAACTCCTGCATAGCGCCCTTGAGAATTTGCACGGCCTTCTCGCTGAAGCCACTCTGACTTTCTGCTGTCAAGATATTCCCCCCTAGATGGATCGGCCTTCGCCCCCTAGATAGTGCCTATCAAGAGGCTTGATCAGCTTTACTGAACAGTGTAGTATAGAGCGTATACAACTAAACGGTTTAGTTTAAACGACTTAGTTTAGTCGCCGGCTGAGTTACTTAGCTCAGCTGTATTGGTCTGACTTTCGGTTGAGTTGGGCTGCTCTATTGACTCTTTAGCCAGGTTAGTTCTTCGCTCCGTTCAAATTGGCCTTTTGATACACCCTCAGTTTGCCTGGGTCATTTGTTGGCCCTAGCCCCGCCAGCTATTAGCTGATGCACGCATACAGAGCCCCATAGGCAGGGAAGACCTGTCCTATGCCCGTCTCGTCACCTCCTCTTGAACACAGTATTCCCAGTAGGGCTATTTCCTCAAATCCTCAGAGACTCCAAGGAGAGGAGCCATGAATCGTCTACCTAAAATCAAGTGGTATCGCCTGCTGCTGGCGCTGGGCCTGACCTTCATTGCAGCCGATACATTTCCCCATCCCCAGTTGCCCCCTGGTCTAATTGCAAGCGCGATCGCAAAAGTGACCGAAACTAGTCAGACAGCGCTAGACCAGATGTCCCCTGCAGAACGTCAAGCCCGCAAAGCAGATCCTGGCCTAGCCCAGGTGGAGTTTTAGGCCCACAGCTTCGGTGGATAGCGATCGCTTGAGGTGCTGGAGAAGATCATCGCAGGCCAGCGGTCCCAAAACCTAGGGCTGAATTTAGGGGTGCGATTTAGGCTGCCTCCGTAATTCTACTTAGAGCAGCAAATCTGAGCAGCAAAATCCAGATACTATAGGAAATATTCAAGAAGCAGCAGGCTGCTGCATTGCTTCCAGGGTGCTCGTGCTGTTTCTTTTGGGTGTGTTAGCGGTAAATACGTTGACCGTCAACTAATCCGGCCGGAGCTGAGCAGTGCTGCTGAGCTTCAACCTGCTAGTTGCTGAACCGCTCTCAATCAATTGCCCAACTAAACCCAACTGCATGACTAACATTGAGGGGTAGGCCGGAGCTATCACGGCTAGTTCCTTGATTGAGCAGGCGCGATCTGAGGCTATGTCATCTTCTCCCCCCCGATCTTCCGCTCCGACCCTCTCCACAGGATCGAAGCTGCAAAGCTGGTTTACCCGAGGCTATCGGCGAGGCTGGTGGCAAATTGCAGCGGCAGGAGCCTGGCTGCTGCTAGTAGCCACTGCAACGACCCTCGATCTGAGGCTCATCCAGCTGTGGGAACGTCAAATCCAAACTCTATTTTTTGAGGCGCGGGGAGTACGAGAAGCGCCAGACGACATTGTGATTCTCACGATTGATGATGAATCCATGTCCCAGGCGGAGTACTACCTGTCTGACCCCCAAAAGTACGCTGAGTTGGAGCCCATTCAGCGCTGGCCGTGGCAGAGGAGCGCCTATGCGATCGCAATTGAGCGGTTAGTCAACGCGGGGGCCAAAGTCGTTGCCCTTGACGTTCTTTTCACCGCCGATAGTGCCTATGGCCAGGCTGATGACCAGCAGCTAGCGCAGACCTTAGCCAAGTATGGTGATCGAGTTGTTCTAGGGTCAGTCTTCGGCAGCACAGAGCTTAACCAGGGCAGCATCACCAAGCCCGTACTGCCAATTCCGCTGCTGCTAGAGACCCCCGCCAAAACGGGACTTATTCAGTTTCCGATTGAAGTAGATGGCCGTATTCATAGGCGCGGCAGCGAGTACATCAAAACCCTAGTCCAGGCAAACGCTGACCTTGAGGACAAAAGCACCATCGACAGCGAGTTTGGCGCTGTCAACAGCTTTGCCGAAAGTGTGCTGAACACAGCAAATGTCAGCTACCCTTCACCTCCCGGCCCCTACATCAACTACTACGGCCCCAACCGCACCTTTGAGCACATCCCCTTCTGGTACGTGCTAGACCCCGACCCCTGGCAAAACACCCTCCAATCAGGTCAGGTCTTCAAAGACAAAATTGTCCTAATTGGAGCCACTGCCAGCAGCCTACAAGATTTCTGGCCTGCGCCCTTCTCCAAAACATTCTTTCACCCCAGCCCTCTGCCCGGTGTCGAAATTCTAGCCAACGACATCGCCACGCTGCGGGCAGGCGATGCCCTTCGCGAGGGGCTACCCGCTCCCTGGATGCGAGGAATCCTAGTTCTGGTGGCTGGCAGCGGCTTTGGCATTTTGCTGCGGCAGGTTAAACGGCCTACAGGGCGCCTTGTGCTCACTGGAGCAAGCGGTGGTCTCTGGTTGGGCCTAACCTTTTTGGTATTTTCCCAGACAGGGTTAATTCTGCCAGCAGCGACCCCCATTATTGCTTTCCTGTCCATGGGCAGCGCCTACGTTATCACCAATTTGGTGACTGACCAAATCCGCAAGCAGCGCCTGCGCAATACCCTGGCTCAATACGCGACCTCGCCGATTGTGCAGGAA
>DATNQE010000821.1:0-5127 GCA_036702895.1 Trichocoleus sp.
CAATGGCGATGAACTCTGCTGGTGAAATATAACCCTGCTCCGGCAGCCGCCAGCGAAGCAGCGCCTCCGCACCCACCAAGCGCTGGGACACCAGCTCAAACTGCGGCTGGTAAAAAACTTCTAGCTCGTCATTTTCTAGCGCATGGTGCAGCTTAGAGGCCAGCTGAAACCGCGCTAGCGCCCGGACGTGCTGTTGGGGCGTGTAGAAGTGGTAGCTCAGGTCAGAGGGTCTATAGCCTTTGCTGGTGGCCCCCTCGGCGCAGCCCAAAAGCAGGTCTAGGGCTTCGCCGTCGTTGGGGTATAGGGCAATGCCAATAGCCGGTTTAACAAAAATCTCCTGACCAGCAATTAGGAAGGGCTGCTGCAGTAGCCGCAGCAGTTGCTGTGCCAGAGCGGCAGCGGTGGTGCTGGCGGTGGTGCTGTTTACCGCTTCGCTCAGCACGCCAAACTGCCGTCCGCCCAGGTAAGAAACAACTTCTACAGCAGGACTGTTGGGCAGTGAGCCTGTAGCCGGCGTCGTTAACCGCTGGGCCAGCGCTTCTAACAGCAGCTTGCGGACTCGATGCCCTAGGGTCGCGCTAATGTACTCTAGCTGGTCAATTTCGACCACCAAAACGGCCAGAGCGTGACGCTGCTGCTGGGCGTACAGCTTGGCTAGCTCAAAGTGCTTCTCAAGCAGTTGAAAGTTAGGCAGCCCAGTGTCGGGGTCGTAGTGCTTGAGAAACTGAAGCGCTTCCTTGGCGGTTTCTAGCTGATGCGTGTATTTCTCGACCAGGCTCTCGTGTCGATGCAGCCGGGCTGCGATCGCATCTAGCAGCTCTTCTGGGGTAAAGGGTTTGCTGAGGTAGTCGTCTGCTCCTAGCTGCATTCCCTGACGCAGGGCATCGTAGTCTGATCGAGCCGTTAGAAAGATAAAGGGAATGTGGGCTGTCTCAGCGTGGCAGCGCAGTGCGCTAATGACGCCGTAGCCATCTAGAACTGGCATCATCACGTCGCAAACAATCAGATCTGGCCGCTGGGCGAGCGCCAGATCAATGCCTTCGGAACCGTTATGGGCCACCAGGGGAGTGTGGTCCGCTAGGGTCAAAATCTCGCAAATATTGGCGCGAACCTGGGGTTCGTCCTCGATCACTAGAATTGTGCTCATCGTGTCTGGAGAAGGGGCGTGTCTGAAGGGGGTAGACCATAGGGCAACCCTTTGGGCGGCCAGGCCACTGATTCAATTCTCCAGGCTGAGGAAAAACTTGCCCTCGGCAGATCCCTCGAACTTCTCCTACGGATACTCATCACAGAAAACACGGAGAGCTTTTCTCTGTGGATTTACTGAACGTGGCAGCGATCTTTGAAGAAATTTGCCGTTGAACCTTGACCTTGCCGGCGGTCCTCGTTCTAAGCAGCAGAACAATGACTCGAACTAATTATCTGAAATGCTTTATCCAAAAGCATTTGCGGCTTTTTCTAGGCTAAGACAGGACCGCTCCAGCGCACCTGATCGCCCCAAGGCGACTGCGCTAAGAACTGGTCGAGCTGAGCCAGGGTCAGCGGAGTCGGCAGGGGGCATCTTTCTCGAAGTCGTTTCAACTCCGTATAATGACGGATAAAGGACGCGCCATCCCGGGGGTAGACCTGTTCATCTACTCCGATAAAACGGCCCTGCCCTTTCGCCTGAGACAGCACGGCTCGCCACTCTTCGATAGTGGCAATACCGAGAGCTTCCAAACCGTTGTTAAACAGCGTCATCAGGATTTCATCGTAGGGTTCGGTGCTGCTTAGGTAGCGCTGCAGCAGCTCAAGAGAGGTGCGATCGTTAAACACAGCCCAGTAAGGTACGAGCCCTCGCTCCAGCGCCAAGCGGGGCTGTAAGTAAACAAAAGACTCGACCAGCAGTCGATTGCTAGGCAGGCCTCGCTGCTGGTACCACCAGCGGTACAGATCGGCCACTAGAGCACTGAGATCTTGCGGATCGTTGAAGCAAATGCGCTGCACCCGATAGCCATTTTCCTGGGCAAACGCTTCTACGTCCTGGCGCAGGGCGGGCTCAAAACCCCACTCCGACTCAGGCCACCAGCCATCGGCCTCGGGCGGCTGCCACTGCCGATGGGGTGAGCCTCGCTGCGCCAGAAACTGGGCTAGTTCGGGCGTGGCGCGAAAGTAGTCTGTCGGGGTGAGCTTGCCCTTGCCGCCAAACTGAAAGAGATGGCGATCGCCTGCCTTGGTAGAGCACCACGAGTACTCACATTCCAGCAAAAACAGGGTGGCTCCCGGCTCCAGGGTGTCTTTGAGGAACTGCCTATACTGCTTACCTAAGCGGGTGCGCTTAAGCCGGAAGTAGGTGACGTGCCCCACCTTGAGCCGATCTTGGTTGGGATCGTGCATCTGATAGGCCCAGAGGTCGGGGTTGTGGTCCAGCAGCCGCTGGGCAATGGGTTTGGCCCACTCCAGCTCCTGGCGAGGGTCGTCGCGATCGACAAAGTGGCGCAGGCAGGTCAGCAGGGTCTGGGGTATCCAGGGAATGCCCAGGGCGCTGCACAGATGCACAGCGGCACCATTAGTCGAGCCAATCATGGCGGCAGGATATTGCCGCTTGGGGTATTGGCTGATGACCCAGCGAGACATGGTTTCAGCCTGCAGCTGGTCGACGATGTCGGGCCACGCGGCATCAGACCAGCCCGACCAGGTGGAGATGTTTTCAATCAGGCGTGAGGGGAGCCGGTTGCCCAAACGAAACAGCGCAGCGCTGAGCTCTGGGGCGATGCCGCCCGATTGAAGCTCCTTGCCGTGGAGAAAGCTGGCGGTTGCCTTGAGGGCCACCGTGGCCGAGTCGAGCCCAATGATGTAGCGAGGTTTGACGCCTTTGCCTGCTAGATAGTCTGTCAGGCGAACACGGGGGGACAACATCGGCATGGGCCAGCGAGGCTAGTTTGAGGAATGTGTTTTCAAAGGTACGCAGCAGGCTGCCTGAAGAAATCGTGCCTAGGGCAGAGACCGGCTTTTCCTTTGAGCAGACGCAGGGCTGAGGAGGAGTCTTTATGGTTTGGAAGGGTATTGGGCCGCCAGGGTGTCGGGCTGCCAAGGCGCTGCTTCTTGACCGGAAGCGTTTGGTTTAGGACTGGTGGGAGCAGTTGATTTAGGACTAGGCACATGGGCCAGAAACGTGAGCAGAAAAGTGGGCAGACCCTCTGGCAGAGGCTGCTGCTGCGCCTGCAGTCGCTGCTGGAATCGCTGTGGTTTCTCCGATTTTTGCCGGCCTCTTTGGTGTACGCCCTAAAGCGCGATCGCACCGAGCGTCGCTTTTCTATCCCAGCGGTGGCAGATGCGCCCACACCGGCTGGCGCTCTGCTGCAGGCAGATCCCTCAGACCGGGGAGCGGTCTTCCAGTTTGAGCGAGCCACGCTGGAGGTAGAGTTTCTGGCCGCTGATTTAGTGCGGCTGAGCTGGCAGCCCGGCCTGCTGCCGATTCCGTATGCCATTGCCTGCCGCAACTGGGAGCCGGTCGCTGTTACCGTAAAGCCCCCTGATTCAGGGCCATCTGGCGAGTGGGCGCTGGCCAGCACGGCTCTGCGGCTCAGCGTGGGACCCACAGGAGAAATCAGCGTTTGGAATGACGCGGGGGCTCTGCTGCGGCAGGAGGAGCCGCCCCAGTGGTTGGGCTTATCTGCAGACGAAACTTCGGAGCCATCCCAAAACCCCGGTTGGATTCATAGAGCGCCTCTGCCCGAAGAAACCTGCATTTACGGCCTGGGAGAACGCATTGCCGGGCTTAACCTGCGAGCCGCGCAGGATGAGCAGGGCCGGCCTAAGACCTTTGGCTTTTGGAACAGCGATCCGGGCAACATCCGCAAGCCCGGTGCTGACCCGCTCTACATCACAATGCCGGTGTACCTAGGGCTGCACACCGGGGGCAGCTACCTGGTGTTTTACGAGAACTCCTTCAACGGCACGATGCAGCTTGGAGCCCAAGCCGTCGCTCAGTTTGAGGGTGGGGCGCTGCGCTACTACCTGGCTGCGGGCGAGCCGCCCCAGCTGCTGCACCGCTTTACCCAGCTGACGGGGCGGGCGCCCCTGCCGCCCCGCTGGGCGCTGGGCTACCACCAGTCGCGCTGGGGCTACCGCACTGAGGAAAAAGTGCGATCGCAGGTGGAAACTTTCCAAGCCTATGATTTGCCCCTGAGCGCTGTTCACCTCGATATTGACTGCCAGGTTGGGCACCGCGCTTTTACCCTCGACCCTGAGCGCTTCCCTCACCTCTGCCAGCTCACCCGCACCCTGGCTGAGGCGGGAGTACATTTAGTCGCGATTAACAATCCCGGCATCAAGTACAGCCGTCACAGCAACCTGTTTCTCGAAGGGCAGGTGCTCGACGCCTTTTGCACTTATCCCGACGGGGAGCTGGTGGTCGCGCCGGTTTGGCCCGGCCGCACTGTGTTTCCCGACTTTACCCAGCCCCGAGTGCGGGCCTGGTGGGGCTACCAGTTTGCCTACCTGATCGATGTCGGCATTGCCGGCTTTTGGAACGATATGAACGAGCCCGCGGCCTTTGCCAGCTGGGGGCAGCAAACCCTGCCTAGGGTAGCCCGCCACGCTATGGAGGGGCGCGGCGGCGACCACCGCGAGGCCCACAACCTCTACGGTTTGCTGGAGGCCAAGGCGGCTTTTGAGAGCTTGGCGAAGCATCGGCCCGAGCGGCGCCCGTTTATTGTCACCCGCTCGGGCTGGGTGAGTATGCAGCGCTACGCCTGGACCTGGACGGGCGATACCCTATCGACCTGGACTGCGCTGCGGCTGACCGTGGGCACGGTGATTGGATTAGGGCTCTCGGGGGTGCCCTTTAGCGGTCCCGACATCGGCGGGTTTTTGGGTAACCCCACGGCAGAGCTATACGTGCGCTGGTTCCAGATGGCGGCGTTTATGCCCTTTTGCCGCACGCACTCCTCAATTGTGTCTGACCCGCGCACGCCCTGGACGTTTGGAGAGCCCGCGCTGAGCATTGTGCGCGACTTTTTGCAGCTGCGCTACCGGCTGCTGCCCTACCTCTATACCCTGGCCTGGGAGGCAACGCGCAGCGGCCAGCCTCTGGTGCGACCCCTGTTTTGGCGGGATCAAAGCAATCGGGCGCTGTGGGATATC
>DATNQE010000822.1:0-4268 GCA_036702895.1 Trichocoleus sp.
GGCTGACACGCTGGCAACGCCTGCCAGCGCCACACTGATGCCAACCCAGCGAGGAATACGTACCGATTTTTTGGGGGTAGGGGACTTGGGCGGTTTGGGGGGAAAAGAACGCGTAGGGTTGTGTGTGGACACCGGATGACCTCAGCTTTTGATCGGCAGGGCAGTCAGTGGATCCACAGGGAGTTCCCAAAATTTCACCACGGAGGCCTGAAGCCGCATGAATTATGGTCTATATCGGCAAAATGGTCAATTGCCGGGAATTTTTAAGCAGAAGTTTAGCAGCTATTTCAGTGGGTGGATAAATAACCCTCTACCCTATTGATTAAGTTACGTTAAACCTTTCTCTAAGGCGGCGTTAGGGTAGCCGGTTGCTCAACTGACTGATGCCGGGCAGACGCACGGGCTTGCCTTGCAGTAGACGCACCATGAGCCAGAAATTAGTAACAAAGTAGCCGGTGGTGACTAAAGTGCTGCTGACTAGCAGCCGCAGCGACAGAGACGGCGCGAGCTGGCCGCCAGCGCTTAAAACACCAAAGGTAATCAGCCAGCCCAATGCCAGGGTTACCACCAGTCGACTGACCGTCTTTTCCTGGCGGCTGCCCTGCTTCAGGTACAGACTCCAAAGGGCGGGGAAAAGGCCGAAGATGGGCACCAAATAGATGAGAAGCTGCAGCCTTTCAAGGGTTTCGCTGCCGTCGGAGTCAGGTTTGGTCATAACATCGAACTTCCAGCAGATTGGATCAGGCAGTGGCCCTGATTTTAGTATGGGTTTGGTAGAGGAAACCCATGAATTGTTCTGAGCGTACCCTATCGCTCCGCAAAAATTAAGGCAAGGCGCTTCTGGGAGGTTTTTAGCGCCTCCTCAGGAGGGGTTCCCAGGAGACTAGCTTCAATGGCGCGGCCAAAATTTTCGGATAGATAGGGGTAGCCAGCCAGAATAGGGCGGGACTTGGCCCACTCCATCTGCTGAAGAAACACTTTAAGAGCAGGATTTTGCGCCACAAAGTCCTGGTAATCCTGGCTTTGACGCACTTTGAGGTTGACTGGTAGATAGCCTGTTTTAAGCGCCCAGGTTTGCTGAAAGGAGTCGCCCAAAATGTACTCAAAAAAGGTCAGGGCGGCACGAGTTTTCGCAGGCGTGGTACGGCAGAGGAAGAAGTTTTCGCCGCCTACAACTGCGGCTGGCTGGGTCTCGACCGGAAAGGGCATCACGTCGAAGTCGATGCCTGCCGACTGCATTTGGGGTAGGTTCCAGGGGCCGGTAACCTGCATAGCTACTTTGCCGGCAATAAAACTGTCGGTTTCATAGCCACGCTCTGGGGCTGAGAGGACCGCAGAGCCATCCTGAACTAAATCTTGGCCGAGCTGGAGAGCTGCGATCGCACCCTCATTCACCAAATCAGGCTGGTCTGCCCGGCTGATCCAGCCTCCGGCGCTGTAGACAAAGGGAAGCCAGGCAAACACCGCCCACTCACCTTTACCCAAAGACAGCACCATGGCGTGCTGATCGGCGCGGCCATCGCCGTTGGTATCGCGGGTAAGCTGGCGCGCAACCTGCCGCAGCTCTTCCCAAGTCTGAGGTAACTGACTGATGCCTGCGGCCTGAAAGAGGCTGGGGCGGTAGAACAGGGCGGCATTGTTTGTGGCAAAGGGAATCGACCAGAGCTTGCCCTCTAGTCGCATGGTTTCAAATAGGGCAGGGTCGATTTGATCTCGTAGGGGAGACTGTGCCAGCCAGTCGTCTAACGGCTGGATTGCCTCTAGCTCCACAAGCTGGCCCGTTAGCTGGGGCACATACCAAAGAATATCTGGGGCTGCCCCGCCAACGATGGCCGTGAGGATTTTGGGAATCTGCTGGTCGGGCTGTCCTACGTAGAGCGACTCAACCTCAATATCAGGGTGGGTCTGGTTAAACTTAGCCACCAGCTCTTGAAACACCTCTCGGTTGGCCGGGGGGCTAATGCCCTGCCAAAGCGTGAGATGAACCTTATCGGGCTGGCTGGATGTCGAGCTTTGGCAGCTCGAGAGCAGCAGCACACAGCAGGCCAACCCCGACCAGATCCAGTAACGCCATCTGCCCATTGCACTGATTCCTATGACTTCTGACTTTTATATATGAAGACTGCACCCTGGAGATGCATTTCTAGTGTTGCATGGCTGCTGAACGGTGCCGCTTTGTTAACAGGTTTGCCGCTAGGGGTTGCCTCTGGCAGTTGCTTATGAAAGTTGACTTTCGTGATCCGGCGATACACTGTCAACAGCACCTTCTGATCGCGCCACATGAGGGAGGTGCTCGCCTGAGGAGTTGCTTGCGGGGGCTTCTCCAAAATGTTGTCAGCAGCTATAGCAATTGGCTATAGGAAGACCCGCTCAGACATTATCGAGGACACGGTTATGGAATCGGCTCAACTGCTGCATCAGATCGGCCTGACAGTGGACGGTGAAGAGGCGGAGATGCTGGCAGATTTGTCGGCGTTACGCTGCATTGACCAATACCTTTGGCTGGGCTCTGACGAGGGCATTAGCGTAGAGCGATTCACCCTCAGGGGGAACGATGCTGCCGACCACCAGCCCTTTTCCCTTGCAGAATTTTTCGATTTGCCGAGTTCTGAAGACGAAGTAGACGTCGAGGGGTTAGCCTACGCCGACTATTACCTCTGGATTACCGGTTCCCACAGCCTTAAGCGCAAAAAACCGAAACCCGGTGGATCGTTTGAAGATACTGTGGAGCGGCTGGGAACGCTCTCGTGCGAGGAAAACCGCTATCTGATTGGCCGCATTCCCCTGGTGGATGGGCAGCTCTATCGTCAGTGTCCTCACCCCAAAGACCCGAAGCAGCAGCTGACGGCAGCCCAAATTAAGCGCAAGAAGACGGGCAACCAGCTAACCCACGCGCTGGCGAAAGACCTGCATTTGGGGCCTTTTATCAGGGCAGCAATTCCCGGTAAAGACAATGGTTTTGACGTTGAAGGCATCGCCGTAACCGGCGATCGCATTTTCCTGGGGCTGCGGGGGCCGGTGCTGCGAGGCTGGGCGGTGCTGCTGGAGTTGAGCCCTAAGGTGACCAAATCAGGTCATCTAAAGCTCAAAACCCTAGATGGCAAAAGCTGCTACCGCAAACATTTTCTCGACTTGGGCGGCCTGGGCATTCGCGACCTGTGCTGGGATGGCGACGACCTCCTGATTCTGGCTGGCCCCACAATGGATATTGCCGGGATGGCCCGGGTATTTCGCGTGCCCGATGCGATCGCAACCCTGACCGAAGACCGCTGCCTCCAGCCCAACGCCATTCTGGAAGTGCCCGATCAGGAAGGGGACAAGGCCGAAGGCATTAGCCTATTGACGCAAGATGGTAACGGCCTGCTGGTGGTTTACGACTCGCCTGGCCCCGAGCGATTGAGCGGCACCACGGTCAAAGCCGACGTCTTTGCCTTGAGATAGCAACAGCCTGGGCTTGACGTCCCGCTGATACCATTTCAATTCAGCTCTCCCCTATCAATGGTGCCTCCTATGCAGACACGCCCCCTTGGCAACAGCGGCATTCAAATTACGCCCATTGTTTTTGGCACTTGGCAGGCGGGCAAGCGCGGCTGGGTAGGCATTGAGGATGAGCAAGTTATCGAGGCGATGCAGGCCGCTTTTAATGCCGGGGTAACGACGTTTGATACGGCTGAGATCTATGGTGAGGGCTACTCTGAGGAGCTTGTCGGTAAGGCGCTCACAGCAGTGCGCGATCGCACCGTGATTGCCACTAAAGTCTTTGCCAACCACCTCCAGGCTGACCAAGTCGTTTCTGCCTGTGAGGCTTCCCTGAAGCGCCTACAGTGTGATTACATCGACCTGTATCAGATTCACTGGCCTGCGGGCTCTTTCAACAACCCAGTAGTGCCTATTGCAGAAACGATGGGAGCGCTCGTCAAGCTTAAGGAGCAGGGCAAAATTCGAGCGATTGGGGTCTCTAACTTCTCCCGCGCCCAGATTGAGGAGGCTATGCAGTATGGCCCAATTGACAGCCTGCAGCCGCCCTACTCCCTGTTCTGGCGGCAGCTGGAGCAAGAGACTCTGCCCTTTTGCGTTGAGCAAAACATTACCGTTCTGGCCTATTCGTCTCTGGCTCAAGGACTGCTAACGGGCAAGTTTGGCCCTGACCATGTTTTTCCCAAGGACGATATTCGCAGTAAAAACAGGCTGTTTCAGGGAGAGCTATACGCCCAGGCTCAAAAGGCGCTCGATCAGCTACGCCCCATCGCTGCCAAATACCAAACTAC
>DATNQE010000852.1:0-4327 GCA_036702895.1 Trichocoleus sp.
GGGGTGAGCATAGTCTCTTATGCTAACGCATCCCCCTTGTGGGGATTGACCTTTGAGGATGTCTAGAACTAGCTGAGGATGGCTTCAAGGCGTTGGCCGCAGCACCCGGTAAAGCTCCAGGGTCAGCCCCGATACCTCCGCCGTTAGGGGCTCGACCTGGGCTAGAGGCTGGGGCAGCGCCGCCAGCGCCGCCGCTGTCAGCAGGATGTCGTCATCCATCGCGATATCCTCCCCGAGCTTTGAGGCCAGGTTCATCTCGTGACCAAAAACATCTCGCTCGCCCACTACCAGCACGTCCCCATAGCCAATGCCGATGCTGGCGTGCAGGTCCTCCTGATTTAGCCGATTTAGCACAGCCCCCATAGCCTCTAGCGCTTGGGCTGGGGTGGGAAAAACCGCGTAAACGTTGTCGGCCTCTAGCTTGAGGATGCGGCCCTGATGCGCCTCCACAAGCGGCACGGTTAGGCTGCGGATGCGGTAGATTTGCGCCAAAGAGGGAATGATGCCCTCGTCAATAGTGGTGTGCGAAAACCCCACCATGTCCATCACCATGACCGCTAATGTTTGACTAAAACCGGCTTCGATGACAGCATCAATTTCCGCTGCCCGCTCAGGGTGCGCCTGCCGCGCCTGCATCAGCGCCTCAAAACACTCCAAGGTAGCGGTAGAGCAGCCGACGGTAGCACACTGCTCTGTGTCACACTGCTCTACGGATGGTTGAATCGGCTGCTGAGTTAGGGGGGCCATGCCGCTACCGGCGTATTCACTGCAAGTCCCGTACGCTGCCGCATTCACTGCGCTTCCCCCCAGTAAGCAGGCAGTTTGAAGCGCCACAGCGCCTAGGCGGACCTTAACGCCTAAACCGGCTCGACTGCGCTCAGGCCACCCTATTGTATGTTTCATGACAGTTTGAATCAGCCCAGCTTGGGCTGTAGCCGCTGCACCAGTTGATCGACCGGCAGCACCCCTTCAATACGATCTACAGGTTGCCCAGCCTTGAACAGGACTAACGTGGGCAGCGCATGAATTTGGTGCTGACGGGCAATTTGGGGATAGCGCTCTGTGTCAATCTTGACAATTTTGAGGCGTCCCTTGAGCTGACCGTTCACCTGCTCCAAAATGCCCGCCATCAGCTGGCAGGGGCCACACCACGTGGCGTAGAAATCGACCAGCACCGGCAGCTCAGAGGCCGACAAAAGCTCGTCAAAACTGCCAAAT
Organism: Trichocoleus sp.; assembly: GCA_036702895.1. Classification (GTDB taxonomy): domain Bacteria; phylum Cyanobacteriota; class Cyanobacteriia; order Phormidesmidales; family Phormidesmidaceae; genus JACVSF01. The sequence goes on from DATNQE010000852.1 coordinate 1,219, forward strand.
TGTTGCTTGGTTGCCATTTGCGATCGCCCTCAATATCTATGGGCCAAATATCTACGGCCAAAAACGGCCTAAATTTCCTTTCAACCTTGGAGACAAATCAAGTGGGTAGACCTGGGGCGGGCCAAAGCCAGACCAGGGCACAAGAAAATTCAGCCGTCATTTCCTGTGATAGCACACCCAGAGCTAGCTGAATAAGTCTAAGGGAAAAGGCCCGTAAGTACCGTTGACTTCATCGACATCAGAACTGTGGTAGGTAATTAACACGCCTCTAGAACCACCGCTGTAGCTGTCGAGATACCAAGCTCCTTTGAGGGTGTTGAACTTGATATAGACAGGCCCTTCTCGCGTGGGTAGGTCAATGTCTACAGGCGAAACTAGCGCGCTGACGTAAGCATCGGCAGCAGCTTTGCCCTGATCCAAGCTCTCAGCACAAATTCCTAAAGTTTGGTAGTCAGATAGGTCGTTGAGCAGCATTAGAGCTGCTCGAATCTCTTCTTTTTCTTTGTCATTGAGCGCAGGCGGGGTTTTAAGGCAGCTGAAGCGGTTGAGCTGCTGGCGGAGGGCTTTAATATCAGTCGAGCTAGTTTCTGGCATAGACGTTAAGGGATTGTTGAATGCAGCGTTTCTTCCCCTAAAACCATACCCCGGCAATGTCCTACTGATCTGACTTTCGGGACAATCCTCTTTTCTACAGAGGCAGCCGCAGGCAGCCAAGTCTTTTTGCTCAGGAGAAAAAGTAGGCCTCTAGAAAAAGGAGAAATCTCCCCCTATTCCTTTAGTAAGGGGCTTAATCAAGCCATCTCAACCTTAAGAGGTGGCAAGTTGTCATACCTTAGCTCAGCCCGCTTTCTTACCTTAGATAGTCAGTAATTCCTTTTCTTACCCATACGATAGAAAACATAAGAACGCAGCTTTTACTGCTTCTCAAACAAAAATAAAAACGACTGGTTTAAGACAGCAAGAGTTTTTAGGTTTTCGAAAGTCATCAACTTGAATTACCGATTGACTCTAAGCATTTTTTAAAGCGATTGACGAGGTCATTATGAACATTTTGGCTTGGATTGTATTAGGTCTACTGGCAGGTGCGATCGCAAAGGCAATCTACCCCGGCCATCAAAGCGGCGGCATTTTAGGAACATTGATCCTGGGGATTATTGGTGCATTCATCGGCGGTAGCTTGTACACCCTGTTTACCACAGGCACACTGGCCGTCACGGCCGCCGGGTTGAGCATTGGTGGTGTAGTAGTGGCAGTCATCGGCGCCATCATCGCGCTCTGGCTCTACTACGCCTTTGCCCGCAGAGCTTACTAAAAGGAACTGCTGGGACTAGTTGATGCAGACATACCCCTCCTAGACATCCTTACAAGCGTCGAGCGAAGACTCACGATCATCTCCTTGCCCACCGCACCTTTCCCAAGGCGGTGGGATTTTTTTGCAATCAGCCAACCCCACAATTTGCTGCTTTTCTTATTGAAAGGTCACCAGCTTAGAACGCCAAACTGCGTGTACCGATCGAGGATTGAGTGCGCCTGCTTTAGGGATTACTAAACAGAGTGCACCTTCTACCTTTCAGGCGTACATCGATGACCTACCACGTCCGCGTCATGGACATGCCCAGCGACGAGCGACCTCGTGAGCGGCTCCAGTCCTATGGAGCCAAAAGCCTGGCAACCGCAGAGCTGCTGGCAATTTTGCTGGGGACCGGCACCGGAAAAATATCCGCGATCGGGCTAGGGCAACTAGTTTTGCAGGAACTGGGCCAACACCAGCGTGACCCGCTAGCAATCCTGCGGGACGTGTCTCTCCATGACTTAACCAATGTGCGCGGCGTTGGTCCCGCCAAAGCGGCTACCATTCTGGCGGCGGTTGAGTTGGGCAAGCGGGTGCTACAAACCAAGCCGCTAGAGAAAACGGTGGTCGACGATCCGGCCATTGCCGCCGCTGCCCTCAGCCACGAGATGATGTGGCAAGCCCAGGAACGCTTTGCCGTACTGCTGCTCGACATTAAGCATCGCCTACTGGGGACTAAGGTCATTACTATTGGCACCGCTACAGAAACCCTGGCTCACCCTCGCGAAATTTTTCGAGAAGTGATTCGCCAAGGTGCCGTCCGCTGCATTGTGGCCCATAATCACCCTTCTGGAAATCTTGAACCCAGTCCAGAAGATATTGCCCTGACCCGCCAGCTTCTCAACGGGGCGCAAGTGCTGGGCGTTCCGGTTCTAGACCATCTAATCATCGGCAACGGTGATTTTCGCAGCCTGCGGCAGACAACAACGCTGTGGCAGGAGTGCCCGCAGGAAGCTTAAAAAAGAGGTATGAGATATAAGATTCAGAGTTTAAGGGAAGATGCCAACTTCTTGCCTATACCCTGCGCCTTGTGTTTTTGCCTGTAATTTTCCGAGCTTACTGCTGCACCAAACTTGCTCTAACCCACTCTCGAAAAGAGCGAATCAAAGCATTTTCTTTTGTGGTTGTTCTAAGCGCCAAAAATCTTTCAATATCAGCTTGGGATAGAGATGGAAAAGCAGCGCTGAACTTAGAGGAGCAGTACTGCTTATTCTCCAGATGATACACAGTTAAGAATTGGCCGTCGTAGCGCCACACTTCAGGTACACCCAGGGCTGCGTAAATGGCTAACCGGTCAACGGAACTGCTGGTAATATCTATTTCGATGGCTAAATCGGGCGGCGGGTCTTGCCTCAGATCAATCTGGGCTTTGTTCCAAACAGCAGGCTCGTTTTGAATGTAGTAGCACTGGTCGGGTTCTAAACCGCGCTCAAGGTCTTCGCGATCGCACGTCCGCGACCCCAGGCTGCGTATTTCGATGCCCAACTCCTCCGTCAGCGCCTCAACCAGCCGCCCCAAAAGCTTCTTGTAAGTTTCATGAGGGTCGAGCGGCATTCTAATTTCGAGCAAACCCCGGTCATAGGTAAGACGCATAGCAGGCTGATTCTCAAAGTCCCGCAGGAGAGACTGGTAGGTTTGCCAGCTGATGTTTTGCAGCAACACCCGATCTGGACTTTGAATGAGGGCCGCCGTCATGGGTCAAGGATCCTCGAGGGACTTTCTACTATTTAGCAACAAGCTGGCCATTTTCGACCGTGA
>DATNQE010000854.1:0-2590 GCA_036702895.1 Trichocoleus sp.
TTGCAGATGCACCAGTTGAGCGCTACCTGGGCTGGAGTCTTGCCCCGCGCCTCAGCCACGGCCCTCACCACTCCCAGCAGCGGTTCAATCCCGGGCAGCAGTTGCCGAAACACCAGCCCCCGCAGGCCTTTGGGCAGTGGGCTGTGGGGGGTGTATTTTCCAGTCAATAACCCCAGACCTAAGGGGCTATAGGCGATTAGCTGAATGCCGAGCTCATCACAGAGCGCCTTGAGCCCCAGCTCAGTCACTGGATAAGTGGAGAGCAGCGAGTACTGCACCTGCAGCGTGGCAATGGGCACGCCTCGCTCAGCCAATCGCTGGTGAGCCAGCCGCAGCCGCTTGGGGCCAAAGTTGGATAGGCCCACGCCCTTCACCTGTCCTTGCTCATACAGATCGGCTATGCCGTCAAGCAGGACGTTTTCCTGCCAGGGAGCGTAGTTGGCTGTAGACCAGTGCAGCTGCACCAAATCAATGCTGCGGTTGAAACGCCCCGCCGAGGCCTGCGCCGCTCGCGCTACGGAACCCCGCGTGAGCCGCCAGGGGTAGGCCGCTAGCTTGGTTGCCAGGCAAATCTGATCTTGATTGGGCCCGCTGTAGGCTTGGGTAAACTGGCCCAACAGGGTTTCACTGCGGCCATTGAGCCGTCCTGTCCCGTAGGAGTCCCCTGTATCAAATAGGGTGGCACCGCTCCTAACACAGCGGTTGAAGACCTCCTGCAGGCCCTGATCCATGCTGGGATCATAGCCCCAGAGCAGCCGGTTACCCCAGGCCCAGGTGCCGCAGCCCATGGGCGGCAGAGATAGGGTGGTGCAAGTACTGGGAGAATCGTTCGTTAGGCTCACGGTGGCGCTAGAAGGGTGGGATCAACGAATGCGTCTCTATATTCTCCCAGGACGGAGCACTTGGCTACGACAGCAGGGCAATAACGCTATAACTGGAGCATGGCATCCCCTGAAAGCACATTCATTTTTGTTTTTCTAGATGGAGTAGGGCTGGCACCGGCAACCTCAGCAAACCCACTGGCCGATTCAACCGCTACCCCGTTTCTGACTTCGCTCCTGGGAGCCCCGCTTATCGGTTCAACGGCGGTGCAAACTCCAGCTTGCCTGCTCAAGCCGATTGATGCTTGTCTAGGGGTGCCCGGTCTGCCCCAAAGCGCCACTGGCCAAACGACTCTCTACACCGGGTGTAATGCGCCCCAGTTTCGCGGTCAGCACCAGACCGGCTTTGCCAACGGCTCTTTGCGGCAGCTGATCGAGGAGTGGGGGCTGTTTAAGCGGGTGCTCGCGCTGGGCAATACAGCAACCCTGGCCAACCTGTACTCCCCTCAATATTTTGAGGGCATTGCTAAGCGGCGCATCCGCTACTCCGTTGGCACTCTGCTGACGCTGACGGCCGGGCTGCCCTTTCGCATGCAGTATGAGTACGAGCGGGGAGAAGCCGTCTTTTGGGATATTACAGGCGAGCTAGCTCGCTATCGGGGTATTGCGGCCCCCCCGATCAGCCCTGAAGCCGCCGGAAAACGGCTAGCGTCCCTGGCATCTCAATACACAGTGACCCTGTTTGAGAGCTACCTGACCGATTTTGCCGGGCATCACCAGAGCTGGGATCAAGCGATAGCAGTCCTGCAGCAGGTAGATGCTTTTTTGGCTAGCCTCATCGCCCATAAGCCTGCCCACGCCACGCTCGTTGTCTCGAGCGACCACGGCAACCTAGAAGATCTCTCGACCAAAAAGCACACCTTGAACCCGGTGCCTCTACTGGCGGTAGGGCCAGAGGCGCTAGCGTTCCAACCAGTCAGCGACTTGACCGGCATTACGCCCACAATTTTGAACCTAGTCGCCCAAGCTCGGCAGCCTGAGGCAGCGTGTCCTGCGGCTTGAACTGAGCCAAAGCCTCTGTAGAGGCCTCCGAATCAGCGCCAGCAGTTCTACGGGGAAAAGTCGAAGGGGGTAACCTCTAGCTCACAGTTTTCCTCGTCGTTGAGGGCGCGCTTAAGGGCATTGAGATCGCGAAATCCTTCGGCTCCTTTCTGGGTCAGGCTGTCGAGCTGACGAGTGGCAAACGCCCGCACACACCGGTTTTTGCTGTCGGTGAGGCCGTTGAGCTGGGCCTGGGCGGAGTTGATATCCCAGACAGAAGCAGCATCGTGGAAGCGGTCCCACCGCTCCTGCTCCTCGACACTGATAGTGAGCCGGGTCTCTGTGTCGGAGAGGATGGAGTATGCGATCGCAAAGCTGGCCGCCAAGATCCCAGCGATCCCCAGCGCAACCGCCAGCCCCGCCAGCGGCCTAGGCAGCTTAAAGCCGGGCAGCGTTACCTCCTCCTCTAGCGGCTGCTTGGCCAGCTGGTGATAGTACTCCATCAGAGGCTCCATCTGGTCGATAAACCAGATCTCAATGCCCGAGGTCTTGAGCCGATCGGCGACTGCGTTGTAGTCACTGGCTTCAGACTCAGGGGTCAGCCCTGCAATCACAGGCGTCTGCTCTGGAAAGTGGGGCTCATAGGTGCGCAGCTGCCCGGCGGCCGCAAACAGCGCCGCTCGGCTGAGGTAGCGCTTGCACTCAATGGCATACTTCTGGGTCAGGAT
>DATNQE010000858.1:0-7653 GCA_036702895.1 Trichocoleus sp.
TGGGGCATGAGCTGCCGATCTAGAAAGGAGTCAGCGCTCCCCTGATCGATTAAAATCAGCCGGCCCGGATCAGCTTTGTGCTTCACCAGTTCGCTAGCGTCGTACTGCCGCCAAGCCGTCAGGTCGGCGCCCAAGTAATTGCTAAATGCCTTGGTCCCCCAAGGACTCTGCATCGGCGCACAAATGGGGGCAAAGGCAGAAATACTCTTGAAGAGATCCGGGTTACGCAAGCCACAAACTAGCGCTCCATGCCCCCCCATAGAGTGGCCAAAAATGCCCTGACGGTCAGGCTTGATGCGGAAGTTGGCAGCAATCAGCTCTGGCAGTTCCCCCACCACATAGCTGTACATTCGGTAATTCTGGCTCCAAGGTTCCTGTGTAGCGTCCACATAGAACCCCGCGCCGCTGCCAAAATCCCAGTCGTCGTCCTCACCGGGAATGCCAACACCGCGCGGGCTAGTGTCTGGTGCCACCAGCATCAGCCCATGCTCAGCGGCGTATTGCTGTGCCCCCGCCTTGGTGGTGAAATTGTCCTCGGTGCAGGTCAGCCCTGATAGGTAGTAGAGCACAGGCACAGGCCCTGCCTCGGCCTGGGGCGGAATAAACACAGCGAACTGCATATCGCAGCCGCACTCACGGGAGGGATGACGGTAGTAGGCGACCAGCCCGCCGAAACAGGCCGCCTGTTTGACCAGGGTAAGCGTTGACATGACAAAACGGCTCCCTAAAACACCACAACGCTGCGGATGCTCTCGCCCTTATGCATCAGGTCGAAGGCATGATTGATCTGCTCGAGGGGCATGACGTGGGTGATTAGATCGTCGATGTTGATCTTGTTCTCCATGTACCAGCCCACAATTTTAGGCACATCAGTGCGGCCCCTCGCACCGCCAAAGGCGCTGCCCTGCCAGACGCGGCCCGTAACTAACTGGAAGGGCCGCGTGCTAATTTCCTCCCCAGCTCCAGCCACACCGATAATGGTGCAAACGCCCCAGCCTTTGTGGCAGCACTCTAAAGCCTGACGCATGACGTTGACATTGCCAATGCACTCAAAGGAATAGTCGGCTCCGCCGTCGGTCAACTCCACAAGGTGAGCGACTAGATCGCCCTCCACACTGCGGGGGTTAACGAAGTGAGTCATGCCAAATTTTTCTGCGATCGCACGTTTTCCCTCGTTGAGATCGACGCCAATAATTTTGTCAGCGCCCACCATACGGCAGCCCTGGATCACGTTTAAACCAATGCCGCCCAAACCAAACACAACGACATTAGCGCCTGGCTCTACTTTGGCATTGAAGATCACGGCCCCAACCCCTGTAGTCACCCCGCAGCCGATGTAGCAGACCTTCTCAAACGGTGCATCTTCCCGAATTTTCGCCAGCGAAATTTCGGGAAGCACTGTGTAGTTGGCAAAGGTCGAGGTGCCCATGTAGTGATACAGCGGCTGGCCGTCCAAAGAAAACCGGCTGGTACCGTCGGGCATCACCCCTTTACCTTGAGTTGCCCGAATCGCCTGGCAGAGATTGGTCTTGCGGCTGAGGCAAAACTTGCACTGGCGGCACTCAGGCGTGTAGAGCGGGATGACGTGGTCCCCAGGCTTAAGGCTCTTGACCCCAGGCCCCACCTCGACAACCACCCCTGCCCCTTCATGGCCCAAAATAGTTGGGAATAACCCCTCTGGGTCCCGTCCGGATAGGGTATAGGCGTCAGTATGGCAGATGCCGGTTGCCTTTACTTCGATCAGTACCTCGCCTTCCTTCGGCCCCTCCAGCCGAACCGTTTCAATGCTGAGAGGTTTTCCAGCCTCAAAGGCGACAGCAGCCTTGACATCCATAGCAGATCTCCTAACAACATCTGAAGTGATGACAGCTTAACGAGTTGGGTAGCAGGCGCATAGGAAATTTTGGTTAAGGCTAAAAAATCCTGCTCGACGCTGCAAACTCCCTTTCCTTCAAAGTATCAATGCCTTTCAACTTCCTAATGCAAACTGTCTCTTCAGCCAAACATGCGGGCAAGCTAAAGTTAACCTCCAGTTTGGCGCTGCGCTTTGCTTTACACTGAGCGCTCCCTTAAGCCACGCCAACCATTCTCCGGCCTTCCCCAACTGCGTCTGATTTAGAAAACGCCGGACTCAAGATTCCAGCTAATTCCACAGGGTGCCCTCAGCATGAAACTAATCTATTTGGGCTGTCAGCGTACAGCTCTGCATTCGCTTGGCCAATTGGGCTTCACGCTGCTAGAAACAACCATCGTCATGATTATGCTAGCCATTCTTATGAGCACGGCTTTACCGGGCTTTATGGGCTTGTGGCAATTACGGTGTCTGACGGTAGCCCAGGACGAAATGTATCAAGGTATGCGGTTGGCCCAAAGCAACGCTATGCAGAACAAAGTGAGCTGGCAGTTTAGCCTGCGTGACCAAGGCGACTACTTGGAGTGGGCAGTCCATGCCCAAGGTATTGACCCCACTCAGGTTCCAGTCTGGCACCCTCTGCGGCAGTCTCTTGTCCTAGACGAAAGCGACACCACGCTGCGCAAGCAGGGAAATGTCTATTACGTACGCTTCGACCTGATGGGCAACATCAATGGGCAGTTGGGGCGAGTTACCCTAGCCAGCGAGCACGGGGGCCGCGCTAGGCGCTGCGTCGTTGCCTCCACCCTAATTGGAGCCCTGCGAAAGGGTAAGGAGCAGCCTGTAGCCGACAGCAATGGGCGCTACTGCTACTAGGCTGCTCAACAGCTATCTACTAGGCTGCTCAACAGCTATAGCTGCCGCTACGTTGCTTAGGATTCTCTGAAGCGAGGCGGTATGTGAGGCTTTGCCTCAGATTGGGGCTACACACCCGCACGCGGCTTGGGCAGTGACTAGCGCTATGGGAAACCGCATACCCCAACAGGTGATAGATAGTCTAGCTCGCCACACTTTGGGCATTAGTTGGTACCTTGAGAAAGTTACTCAGCAGTCCTGCCCGCTGTTCTCAAGTCCGTTCTACGATCGCTGGCGCCTGTAGCTCCAGTGCTCTCTGTCTTTATTCACGAGGCCCTATGAGCGAGCCCTGTAAAACCTGGTACATCATCCAAACTGAGGCTGGCCCCTGCCAGATTGTGGCCGTTGAGTCGCTTGGTGCTCCTGATGTTCCGGAGGGCAGGCTTAAGTGGGGGCCGTTCTCCTCTGAAGCCGAAGCAGTTTCCCGGAGGATAGGACTGATTCGGGCAGGTAAGTGTCAGCCCATCTAGGGCAGCCCGATATTCTGGCGCCCGCTGTTTAACTTACCCGCGTTCATTCTCGGTACCATCGCATCAAAAAAGAGGGGTGTTGTCGCACCCCTCCCTCCTATTAGCTCATAGCTCTAGTTCAAGCTTGCCTTAATTACTGCCCGCTGACTGTGGGGTGACACCAACATTGGTATTGCGTGCCGCCCGAATAGCATCAGTTAGCACTGCAAGCCCTCTGGCGTACTGGGGATCTTCCTCGGTACCAATGAGGTCCCGATTCTCAGACAGCGCTTCCCGGTCATCGTCAGACAGTTCGACCTGCACATCGGGATCAATGCCGTGCTTGTTAATGTCGCGGCCGCTCGGGGTGAGGTACTTAGCTACCGTCACCGCTACGCCAGAACCGTCACCCAGGCTGCGTACGGACTGCACCAATCCCTTACCAAAGGTGCGGGTGCCTACCAACACTGCCCGGTCATTGTCCTGCAGAGCGCCTGAAAGAATTTCGCTAGCGCTAGCAGAACCGCCGTCGACCAATACCACCAAAGGCTTATCGGTCAGGGCACGGCTGTTTGCCGCCTCCTCATCTGATACCCCTTGGCGGTTCACTGTCGAGACAATGGTACCGCTGTCAATCCACATCCGGGCAATGTCGATGCTGGAATACAGGAGGCCACCAGGGTTGGAGCGCAAGTCGAGAACATAGCCCGTAACGTCACGTGACTCCAACGCTTCAATCGCCTCGCGCATCTCAGCAGCGGCATTGGCGCTGAACTGAGTCAAGCGAATATAGCCAATCGGCCCCTCTGGCCCTTCCTGGTAGCTATAGCGCACCGGGTGAATTTCAATGCGGGCGCGTGTTAACTGATACTCTAGTTCCTCAGTGCCCCGACGAATCTTAATCTGCACCTGAGACCCTTCCTGCCCACGAATGCGGCTGACCGCCTCGTTGAGATCCATCTCTGCTGTCGACTCGCCATCGATCTCCAAGATCACGTCCTTAGGGCGAATGCCCGCTTCAAAAGCAGGCGTATCCTCAATCGGAGAAACCACAACGATCTCCTGAGTCTCCTCCTCCTGGGAAATCTGAATGCCCACCCCGGTTAGCTCTCCCGAAGTGTCAATCTGCATATTGCGGAATTCCTGCGGATCCATGAAGCGAGTGTAGGGATCCTCCAGCTTCTCCAGCATTTCCCGGATAGCGACGTAAGCATCTTCCTGGCTGGCATAGGGCCGCTCTAGGTATTCAGTTCGCACTGCTTCCCAATCCACCTGGTTAAAGGTGGCATCGACGTAATTTCGGTCAATGAGCTGCCAAACTTCGTCCACCAGCTCTTTAGGGCTTTCTTCAAAGAAAGCTTTGCTTTGGGAGAGATGAATGCCTGCCCCCGTGACAATGGTTGCGGCTACTGCCACTGCCGTCGCCCCCAGGACCAGTCCGCGCTTTGGAATCGCCATAGAAATTCTTGTGATCGGGCTAATTACGCTCAATCTAGCACAAGCATCTCTAGCGAGAGTGGTAGAAGATACGGAGATGGTCTCTGTCTAAAGACTGTCCTAAAAGCCGCTATATCTCTTCACGAAAGAGTTTTCTGGGGTTTTCTCGACCTTACTTCTAAAAGCTATCCCGGAGAATTTTCGAAATATTTTAGAGTGGGCCGCAGGGATACCTTATTAAACCATCGAGATTGATTATTTTTTACAAACTGAGCCTGAAGCCAGCTTGTCGATTATACAGTCAACTTTAGTGGGACGACGTCTTGAGGCAGTAGCAGCTCAAGGCTGGCAAGCTCTCTAACAAGAACCGGGGCTCAAACTCTGCTGTTTCAACCCCGGTCCTTGAAGCTATTGATATTCATCCCTTAAGGATCAACCCAACGGCCGTCTGCCTTAATTAAGTTGATGAGTTCCTCAACTCCCTGGTCCTCGGGAACCTTCTTAATCTCATCTCGACCCCGATAAAGGGAGATAAAGCCTGGTGTTTTGCCGACGTAGCCATAGTCGGCATCGGCCATTTCCCCAGGACCATTGACGATACAGCCCATAACGGCAATATCCAAACCCGTGAGGTGTTTAGTGGCCTCCCGGACTTTGTGCAGCACCTCCTCCAGATTGAACAAGGTGCGGCCGCACGAGGGGCAGGCGACGTATTCCACCATCGTCTTGCGCAGCCCCAACGCCTGCAGGATGCTATAGCAGACCGGGATTTCCTTTTCAGGAGCCTCCGTTAAAGAAACGCGGATGGTATCGCCAATGCCGTCGGCTAATAGAGGCGCAAGTCCTGCTGTGGATTTGATGCGGCCATACTCACCGTCCCCTGCTTCGGTAACGCCCAGGTGGAGGGGATAGTCCATACCTAGCTCGTCCATCCGTTTAACCATCAGACGGTAGGCGGCAACCATGACCGGCACGCGAGACGCTTTGAGGGAGACAACCAGGTTACGAAAATCGAGAGACTCACAAATGCGAATGAACTCCAGGGCCGACTCCACCATGCCTTCAGGCGTGTCGCCATAGGTAAACAGCATGCGCTCGGCCAAAGAGCCGTGGTTGACGCCGATGCGCATAGCCTTACCCTGATCGCGCAGGGAGATGACCAGAGGCTCTAGAGTTTCTCGAATCTTCTGGCCGATCTCGTCGAACTCTTCCTGGGTATAGCTCGTGCGATCGCTCTGGGGCTTCTCAAAGACATAGAGTCCTGGGTTGATGCGCACTTTATCAACGTGCTTGGCTACCTCCAGAGCAATTTTCAGGCCGTTGTGATGAACGTCGGCGACCAAAGGCACAGGCTGGTAGGTGGCTTCGAGCTTCTGCCGGATTTCGGCTAGCGCCTTGGCATGGGCCATACTGGGCACTGTAACCCGCACAATTTCGCAGCCAATTTCATGCAGGCGGCGAATGGCCGCTACAGATCCTTCGATATCTAGGGTGTCTTCGTTGATCATTGACTGGACAACGACCGGGTTGCCACCTCCAACCGTGACGCTGCCCACTTTCACCGGCCGAGTTTTGCGGCGGCGGATAGTGGTGTCGAAGGCAGGGCTAGCAGCAGTTTGGGAGGACAAATCCTCTACCAGAGCACCCGATGGCATCGGCGCAGAGGGCAGCGTTTGCATAGGCTCTACTCAATCCTTGAAATTGCTTGGTAGCAAGTGCTTTATGCGTTTCACAGTTTAATCTCCAGCGTGCCACAGAACGGGGCGCTTTAGATGCGATGCAGACAACATGGCGTGGTTCAGGCGTCAAAGCCCATTACTGCCGCAGGCCAGGCCGTTAGCTCAGCTGGGCCGTACACTCCAGGATCAGCCGCTGGTTAATCAAGGAGTAGGGCTGTACCTCAAGGGCCCTACGAAAGGCCTGTATGGCAGCGACATAATTGCCCAATGCGGCGTGACAAAGCCCCAGACCGTGTAGCGCCCCAAAGTGGTAGGGCACTAGATGAATAACTTTTTCGCAGTCTGCGATCGCATTTCGGTAGCGCTTCTGCGTGAAGTAAAGCACCGCTCTGCGGTTCCAGGCCTCAGCAAAGTCAGGCTGCTCCGCAATAACCTCAGAGAGCAGTGCTTCGGCGGCCTCTATCTGGCCTGCCTCCAATAAAGTTTGGCTTTTCATGAGTCGCTGGGTACCCACTGCCCCTTTTTGCTGAAACCAGATACGCCAGAGGTCATCGGTGGCCTGTTGCCGCACAGCCTCTTCTGGATGCTTTAGGGCTTCTAGCAGCTCAGAAACAGAGGAGTTTTCCATTGATTGGGGTTGCTTGGGGTGTGGGAGTAAGGGGGCTTACCGCAAGATTGCATCAAAAACTTTAAGGCAATCTTTAACAAGTATTGCAGTCTTAGGCGCTTTGTGAATCCCCCAATACCGCTGGGTACGTTAAGCCTGGCTCAGCAAGGTGACCGTAACAGTTTTTCAGCACCGCCTTTTAGCATTTCTTATTTGCTTTAAGTGGTGTAGAAAACTGCGCTTAAGGCAAAGCCGTGGAAGCTTTTGCTGGCGCTCCCATTTCTGTCTAAAAGCAGCGCCTAAAGAGACAAAAAGTTAACTTTTTAGAACCTGCGATGTTCGGCAGAAAACTGGGAAAACTACCGGATGTGAAGACCTAAAAACCTTACACATCAACCATTCTGCCAGGGGATTCCTGTTAGAAATGGTGATTCTTCCACCGGGAATTCTTCCGGCTCATTGACTTAACTCTTAACGTTTTGGGGTTCAAAACTATGGCTGTTGAAAAGGTAAACTCATCTTCCAGCTTGGCAGAAGTCGTTGACCGCATTTTGGACAAGGGCATCGTAGTTGATGCTTGGGTTCGTGTTTCTCTAGTTGGTATTGAACTGCTGGCTGTAGAAGCCCGCGTTGTAATCGCTTCTGTGGAAACTTACCTGAAGTATGCAGAAGCCGTTGGCCTGACCACTCAGGCAGCTGTTCCCGCCGTATAGA
>DATNQE010000021.1:0-3352 GCA_036702895.1 Trichocoleus sp.
GAAGAATGTGTCGCTGCTCATCGCCATAGCCCCAGTAAAGCCTAGCGGCCCGAAGCCTGCCCGGTTCCAGTCCCAAAACTGAATGCCGCCTACAGCAATGTAGGGGAACGTTTGCAGCACTATATCGGGCGAGTATGAGCCCGACTCCAGCGCTGCTGCAGTAGTCACAATCTTAAAAGTGCTAGCGGGCGGAAATCCTTGCAGCGCCCGGTTGAGAAATGGGTGAGTCTCCCCCTGGAGTTGGGCCCACTGGGCTTCGGTGATGCGGGTAGAGAAGATATTGGGGTCAAAGGTAGGGCGACTCGCCATCGCTAGGATTGCCCCGTTTCTGGGGTCCATCGCCACGATTGCGCCCGTACGGTTGCCTAGGGCCGCCTCTGCGGCCTTTTGCAGCTCCAGATCCAGCGTCAGCTGCACATCGTTGCCCGACTTAGCGGGTTTGTCTCCTAAAATTCGCAGCACGCGGCCTGCACTATCGACCTCGACCTGCTGCCCGCCCCACTCGCCCCGCAGCTGCGGTTCAAAAGCGGCCTCGGCCCCCATTTGCCCGATTACGTCCCCTAAGCGATAGCCCTGTCCGTCTCGGGCTTTAAACTGTTCGTCCGTCAGCTCTCCGGTGTACCCCAAAACGTGGGCGGCAAGATCCCCGTTAGGGTAGTTACGAACGGCTTCTGCCTCTAGTTGTACGCCCTTAAGTTCGGCTGCGTATTCAGCCAGGGCCGTTGCCTGAGCCGGGCTAATGCCGCGGGCAATGGTAATAGACTCAATGGACTCATACCCAACCTGCTCGAGCCGTGATCGAATTTCCTGCTCTGGGATGTTGAGGATATTCGACAGCCGACCAATTACCGTGGGCCACTGCGAACGAGGCAGGGCGATGGGCCAAATCGAAACTGAGTGAGACAGGCGACTGCCCGCTAAAATTTTGCCATTGCGATCGAGCAGGGCTCCCCGGGCCGGACGCTTAGGCACCAGCCGAATGCGGTTGTTCTCAGCGAGCTGTCGATTGCGCTCTCCGTTGACCAGCTGCAGCTGGGCCAATCGACTGCCAAAGGCCCCTAGAAGAACTGTAGTAGAGAGCGCCATCAGGACAACCGCCTGAAATCGCTTGCCAACGGTGCGGCCCTTAAATGGATCAGAGACCTGGGGCAGGTTATGAAGCAAAGCCATAGCAAGACAGTGCGGATCCGGCCGCAGACAATAGGCAGCAATGGATGATTATACAAGACTGGGCTGGGAGACGTCTTTGCAGATGGTACAGCTGCTGGCCTAGAGGGTAACTTCTAAAACAGATGAAGCCTCCTTAAAGCCCTCTATATCTGCTATGTCCACAGCGCTGCCAGCTCCAGAGACGACCGTAGGTAGCTTCTGAAAGCTTTAGAGAATAGGCCTAAGCTGTTTTGGGTTTGCAACCCCAGCTAACCTAAAAAACGTCGCCTAAATTGTTGCGAGGGATACTTTAATTTGGGCTGGCAGTTCGTTAAACAGTACCTAGTATCGGAATTGGCCTGAGCTCAAAGGCCCCTTGCCCCCAGATGTTTTGGGATTCAGCGCTGTCTGTGCATACAATCCGTACATACAATTAAGTCCAACGCCAAACTGCCTCATCCCTACTCTAGAGTTTGAAAGAACCTGCACCTAATCAACAGCACCAGAAGGACCAGCCTCAGGAAGGCCAGCGCTAGCGGCTAACCTCTTCACAGGCGTGTTTAGAAGACGCCCAACGGCTTGTGTTGGAGATGATTTATAAGGAAACTGCCGCTATGTCTCAAACCACTGTTTCAAGGCCCGCTACAGGCCACGCGAGTGCCTCGCTGGACGTTGAGCTGCGCCAAGTCTTCAAAATCTACTCAGGAGAGCCTGCTGTTCGCGGCATTGATTTGGAGATTCGGCAGGGAGAGTTCTTTAGTATTCTGGGGCCTTCAGGCTGCGGTAAAACCACAACTTTGCGCCTGATTGCGGGGTTTGAGGCTCCCTCTAGCGGCGAGGTGATGATTCAGGGGCGCGGCATGAGCCACGTCCCTTCCTACCGGCGACCGGTCAATACGGTGTTTCAAAGCTATGCCCTGTTTGACCATATGACGGTGTGGGACAACATTGCCTTTGGGCTACGGCTTAAGCGCGCTCCCAAGGCCCAGGTTCATGACCGAGTGGCCGAGGCCCTGCGGCTAGTGCAGATGGAACCTTTTGCCAAGCGCTACCCCGGTCAGCTTTCGGGGGGGCAGCAGCAGCGGGTGGCTCTGGCGAGAGCGCTGGTTAATCGTCCGGCCGTGATGTTGCTAGATGAACCCCTGGGTGCTCTAGATCTAAAGCTGCGTAAGCAGATGCAGGTGGAGCTCTCAAACCTGCACCGTAAGCTGGGCATCACGTTTGTCATGGTGACCCACGATCAGGAGGAGGCACTGTCTCTCTCGAATCGAATTGCGGTGATGAATGGGGGCCAAATCGAGCAGGTGGGCACTCCCAGCGAAATTTATGACTACCCCCAAACGCCCTTTGTAGCTGACTTTATCGGCGACACTAACCTGCTTGAGGGCCAGGTAGAGCGGCTAGATAGTGCCGTCCTGCGGGTGACTACCCAGACTGGCCTAACGGTTTTTGCGGAGCGTGAGGATGCCCAAGGGGCGGCTCAGAAGTCGGTGGTGGTCAGCATTCGGCCTGAGAAGATTCACCTCAGCCAGACTCCCCCAGTCGACGTGGCTAATTGTTACGCCGGTCAAGTGAGCCACGTAATGTATCTAGGCACCCACATTCATTGTGTGGTGCAGCTCAATACAGGAGAGCACTTGACTGTGCTGCAGCCCAATCGAGCGGGCAGCATGGTGACGCCAGATACGGCTGTGTACGCTCACTGGACGCCCAAGGACTGCCTAGTTTTGGAGACGGCCTGAGAACCGACCTGAGAAACGACTGAAGAGACGGCATAGCTGGATACGGCTTAGTCTGCTCAGATCGGCTTCAATGGGAACGTTTCTGTATTTCTAGTCCACTGGGGGGACAGCCATGCCACGGATGCGATCGCATTTTTCTAGCCGGCCTCGCACTTTCTCGGCCACGCGGCGACGGTTTCTTCAGGGAGGGGCAGCGGCGCTAGCTGGAGTGGCGCTGTCAAACTGTCGGCAGAATTTGGCGGGTGTGCAGACTGGCTCGGCGACAACCGGGTCTACCTCGGGTGGCGGATCTGCCGCTGGGGGCACGCTTCACATCTACACCTGGGCGGACTACACAGACGACGAGCTGACAACAAAATTTACCGAGCAGACGGGCATTCAAGCCGTCGTGGATGTCTACGACTCCAACGAGACCATGCTGGCTAAGCTGCAGGCAGGCGGTGGAGATACCTACAGCATTC
>DATNQE010000024.1:0-2829 GCA_036702895.1 Trichocoleus sp.
CGTGTTGTAGCCGCCCATGGCCACAATCCGGCTGGCCCGTTCCAGCAGCAGGGTTGGCTCTTCTAGATAATCGACAATCCGCAGCCGAGGATTCGCCCTGGCCCAACTGCGAAGCCGCTGCTGTACGGCGGGCGGCATGAACGGACCCACCAGCAAGACACCCATCATGCCCGATGGAAACGTGGCCTGGGCAAAGGCAGTGGCCAGGGCAGCGCCGTCTTGACCACCACCGACCAGGCACAGCGCCAGGTTTTCAGAGGGGAGCGATAGCGCTTCTAAAGTGGTGTGCGCTGCGGGCCGAGCATGGCTCAGGCGAGATCGCTGGTCGAGATATCCCAGAGGGCGCACTTTGGCAGCAATATCGGTGGGCAGGCCGTACTCCCGGCAGGGATCGTACACGGCAGGGTCACCGTAGACCCAAATCGCGTCGTAATAATGACGAATTGCGGCAGCGTTGTTGGCCCGCTGCCAGTCGCGTCGCACGGCCTCTGGCGTATCGAGAACATCTCTTAGCCCCAAAACACAGCGCATGTGAGGCTGCGACTTAATATACTCCAGCGTTGCATCGAGCTCACGCACGGCGCCGCGCGGTACGTTGTCCACCAGCAGAATGTCGGGTTGAAACGTTTTGATTGCGGTGTAGATGAGCTGCGATCGCAGCCCAATCATTTCCTCCAGGGCCAGGCCCATGCGGCGCGACTGGTACTGCCCGTCGGTGCGCTTGTAGAGGGCGGGCAGGGTGAGAAAATCAACACCCTTGGGGGTGGGCACGTCGCTAGCATCGCGCATGCCGCTGATCATCAAGATGTCGACATCGAGGGGCGAGGCACCCAGCGTCTGAGCAATCAGCAGGTTGCGCCGCTTGTGGCCCAGACCCATTGTGTCGTGGGAGTACAGCGCAATTCGCCAGCGCCGCCCTCGGCCGACCTGCGCCGGAGGAGGCGCCTGACTAACCCCCTGCCGTAGGCTGGGCGGGTGAGGCTCAGACCGCCTTAGGGGCAGCGAAGTTTGTCTTTGTGCGGCTCGTTCTATAGATGAGAGCAAGGAAGTCTCCTGTCAATCTAAGGATTGGCTCCTAGGGCAGGCAATGATTGGGGCAGGGGTTGCCCGCCGTCAGTCGCCTACGCTTTAGACTTAACCCAACGCCAATTTGGTCATGCCTTTGTGGTTGCCTGGGGGCTGGCAGTAAGCAGCTCAGTCTTAGCGCTAGGCGCTAGAAAGCTGACGCCGTCTGGGCTTGACTCAGCGATAGCTGGGCTAAGTGTCTTTAGAATGACAACCCTCTCTAAAACATCGATGAAAGTTATGTGAGAAAGTTCTCATTAACCTGGTCCTAACCTCCCTACTGCAGACCAGGCACGGGGCAAGCGTAAACACGACCAATGCTTCAGCCCCGTTTCCTTTGCGATCGCAAACTCCGTCTCCTGCTTAAACGTAGAAGCACAGCTCAAATCGCCGCCACGCTGGTTAACCAGCAACTAGCGCTGCTTTTTCGCTGCGGCAGCCGCCAGCAAGCGCTCAAACACCTGTTGCAGCACTTGGGCCTCGTCCTCCTCAATGTGGGCAGCAAACTCGCTGGCAATGCTAGCCCCGTAAATTTGCCACATTTTTTGCTGCATTGCTAGCCCGGCTTCGGTCAGCACGGCGTAGGTGCCTCTGCGATCGCTTGGGCACGATTCGCGGCGAATCAGGCCAGCTCGCTCTAGTCTGTCAACCAATCGGGTGAGGTTGCTGCGGCTCAGCAGCACCTTCTCAGCCAGCTCGCTCAGCCGCAGGCGATAGTTAGGGGCCTCCTTGAGCGTGTACAGCACGTCATACCAATCCATTGGCGGCAGATCGGCCTCGGACAGATCGGCTTCCATTTGCTCTAGCAGACGAGTGTGGGCGGTCAAGAAAAACCGCCAAAGCCTGTTGTATCGAGGTTCGAGGGGAGGTTGTGTACTCATACGCCTAGTATGCCAAAAATAGTTGCTCAAGAAATAGTTGCGCTTTCAACTAAGTGGTGCTAATTTGATTTTAGTTGCAAATGCAATAAATTCAGATGCAACTAATCGGCTCCTGTTTTTGAACTGCTTGACGCAGGATTCCCTGAATTTCTCGAAGTCCAGATTTCGCGATTTCCCCCTCATCAAGGGAACAGGGAGAACCCTGCCAAGTTGTCTCACCTGCCAGGAACCCGCTCCACTGCTAATTCTCAACCCCCTACTTTTTGGAGGAAACCTACTATGTCTACCAATCTGCAAGCCGAAACCGATCTGCGCGTCGCCTTTGAAGACATCAAACAGCTCTTTTTCGCGGGCAAAGCAATGGAGGCGTTTGAAAAGTACTACGCCGACCACGTTGTCATGCAGGAAAACGAAAATCCTGCCACTATCGGCAAAGAGGCTAACCGCCAGCGGGAACTAGACTTTTTCAGCAAAGTCACGGAGTTTCGCGGCGCTGAGCTTAAGGCAGTCGCCTTTGGTGACGATGTCATTATCTCCGAGTGGTTCTACGACTACACCCACGCCGACTGGGGCGTTCGCGCTTACCACCAGGTTTCGGTGCAGCGCTGGCAAGACGGCAAAGTGGTCCACGAGCGGTTCTACTACGGAGCTTAGGAGCTACCCCATGACAACGGCACTTCCTCCCCTCAAGCTAATTAGTCACAAGCTGTGCCCCTACGTGCAGCGCTCGATCATCACCCTGATTGAGAAGCAGATTCCCCACGAGCGAGCGTATATTGACCTGGCCCACAAGCCCGACTGGTTTCTGCAGCGCTCTCCCCTGGGCAAGGTGCCGATTCTGCTGGTCGGGGAGGAAGTCCTCTTCGAGTCGGCAGTCATCTGC
>DATNQE010000036.1:0-4240 GCA_036702895.1 Trichocoleus sp.
AGCATCCTGATAGGCCACCTCAGCGTCGTACATGCCGTCGAGCGTCTTTTTCTGCTGCTCGTCCAGGGCTCCGGTCAAAGGGGCTAGCCAGCCATACACATCGCCATTAAAGCGCTGCAGAAAGGTTTGGGCTTTGCGGTCGTCGAGCACGTGGGGCGCAAACTTCTCAACGTAGGCGCGGGGAGCGTGGTAGGGCATGTGGGTGCCCATCAGGTTGACAAAGGCAAATACGGGCTGGTCGGCCTCCACCCCGGTGCGATTGATGAACAGGCGGGCTGTGTCGTCCAGGGATTTGGCAGTGTTGCCCTTAAAGCTCAGCGCCGTTTGCCACAGGGGCACCATCAGCGGCGTAAACGACAGCGCGAGCAGCGCATCCGAGCGAGCAAACGCGTCTTGGATGCGGTTGAGCACGCCTGCAATCTGCCGCTTAAACCACTGCCGGTAGCGGCTGATCAGCCCTGGCGAGGCGCCCGCCTGGTTGGGTCGAGAGGTGAGCAGGCCGCTGTAGTTCAAGAAGCTGGTAAAGCCTCGCCGCAGACCGTTGTTGATCACGCCCACTAGCGGGTTATTGCAGAAGCCCGCCGTGAAGTAGCCGCCGTCGCGCAGCCGCTCTGCCAGCGTGGTCAACCCGGTGGGCATCACAGAGTAAGACTGCAGCATGCCGTGTTCCGACGGGTAAAGGCCGGTGAACAAGGACGCATGGGAGGGCACCGTCCACTGCGCTGCTGATATCGCCTGGGTAAAGACCGTCGCCTCGGCTGCGATCGCGTCTAAATTCGGAGACGTTTCTTTCTCATATCCGTAACAAGACAGGCGGTCTGCCCGCTGAGTATCGAGAACGAGAAACAATATGTCGGGACGTTGGGTAGGCATAAGCAGCCAGCAGAACGGCAAATGGCAAAAGTCCATCTGATCTGCCGCTAGCCGCCATGGAGCACATCGCGGGCAGAGGCAGATCGAGATATTGAGACTAATTCTTATCTATCTGACCCCATCTTGCCAGAGATGGGCAACGACCGTGGGAAGGAACGTTGACAGGAGAGGCCAACTAGCTGCCTACAGCACTCAGAATTTCCTCATCCGTTGAGAAATCTGCGTCAGCCTGATCGCGTTTAGAGGCCAGATAGTCGTTTTCAAAAGCATCCTTGAGGCCGCCCACCAGATCGAACTGAGGCGCCCAGCCCAACTCGGCCTTGGCTTTGTCGATGCTGGTGAAAAAGTGCTGCACCCGCATGGGAAACGCCTTGCGCTTGCCAAAGTCGAAGGCTTTGGGGTCGTAATGAACGATTTTGAGGTCGCTAGCCGATTTTCCCGCTGCCTCAGCGCAGGCGCGGGCTAGCCCATCAAAGGTTACTGCCTTGGCCCCAGAAATGTTGTAAATCTGACCAATCGCTTGGGGATTGCCCAAAACAGCTGCCATTGCTGCCGCTAGATCCTGCACATGGCCCAGCTGAGTGAGGTGCATCCCGTTGCCCGGCACGGGCACAGTGCGATCGCGCACAATGCGATCAAAGAACCAAGCTTCTAGATCGTTGTAGTTCTGCGGACCATAGATGTAGACCGGGCGAATCGACGTGAACGGCACGCCCTGATCGGCCAAATAGGCCTCCGTTTCGAACTTGCCCTTATGACGGCTCTTGGGGTCGACGGCATCGCCCTCTTGGTGGGGCATTTCGTCTGATTTCAGGTACACCCCAGCAGAGCTAACATAGACAAAGTGCTGTAGCCTGTCTCCCAGTATTTCAACGAGGGGCTGAGTATCGCTCAGCTCTCGCCCGTTGTTGTCAAAGACAGCGTCGAAAGCCTCTCCAGCTAGCTTTTCCTTGAGCCCTGCGGTGTCTTGCCGGTCGCCCTGGATCTGCTGCACCCCCTCGACAGGGGCAGGCTTGTTACCCCGGTTAAACAGCACCACGTCATGGCCCTGGGCCACGAGCAGCCGGGTCAGGTACACCCCAATAAACCGAGTGCCTCCCATGACCAAGATTCGCATTGTCCCTTTCCCCACTGCTTGAGTTAATTTACTTATCTTAAAACGGGCCGATCCCGGAATAAGGTCTTAAGAACCAGAAAGAATGGCCGCAAATCGCCTAAGCTGTTTCGATACCCTGCGCCCTCCCCATTCACCGCAAGCAAAGTTACTGCCTAAAATAGTAGGGATCGCTGTTAATTTGGTGCAGCCATACCCAATCTGCTGCCAGCACCTGACTTTTTGCCCCAGCAGTTTTGGCCCAGCCGCTGGATGTCAGCTTTGATCATGAGCTTCAGTAATGAGCTTCGGTACCCAGAGAGAACCCGACTGAATGCGTGAGCTAGAGCAAGCCTATCGAGTCCTTGAGCTAGAGCCCGGGGCTTCCATGGAGGAAGTCAACCAGGCTTACAAGGATCTGGTGTTTATCTGGCACCCGGACCGGATCCCTAAGGAGAACGAACGGCTGCTCCACAAGGCTCAGGAAAAGATTAAGCAGCTCAACCACGCGCGCGACGTGTTGCGATCGCAGCCGCAGTCTACGGGCAGTCGACCCCGTACCTACAGCGGCCCGGCATACCGAGGGTCTAGCTACAGCGGCTCTAGCTACGGCAGTTCTCCCTACAGCGGCTCTAGCTATTCAGGCTCGAGCGCCTACTCCAGCTACCCCGGAAGCGGCAGCAGCTATTACTCCAGCCGCGCTAAGGCCGCTGGTTCTGACAACGACGCCGGTTCCAGCAGCAGCTCCGAGAAGGGGTCTGGCAACGGGGCCAGTGGCCCCACCCACGAGAATTCCTCAAGTCAAAACCATTACCACAGTCGCTACCGCCGCCCCTCTCACACTCCATCTGAATCGGGATCAGCGGCTCCTCACGCTGGCAGCTCTGCCAGCGGCTCTGCCAACGGAGCCGCCGCTGGCTCTGGCTCAGCAGGGGCGAATGCGTCTCAGGCTAAATCTTCCCCAAGCACCTCAGGGGCGGCCTCCGGCTACCCGAGGGCTAGCGGCGCTCAGCCGAGCCAGAGCAACAGCTACAACAGCTACAACAGCCACTCTCGCGGCGCTTCTAACAGCCCTCATCGAGCTCGCCAAAACCCCGATCTCAGCGGCGCTGACTTCAGAGGCGCCAACCTGCGGGAAAAAGACTTCTCTGGCCGCAATCTCAGCAGTGCCGACTTGAGCGGAGCCGACCTCAGCGACGCCTTTCTGCACAAGGTCAACTTCAATCAAGCCAACCTTAGCCGCGCCAAGCTGTTTCGGGCTAACCTGCTGCAGGCCGATCTCAGCCACGCCAACCTGCGCGAAGCTGACCTAATCGGGGCCGACCTGAGTGGGGCCCGCGTCAGTATTGGCAGCAAGACCATGGTTAAGCTGACCGGCACGATTTTGACCGGCGCAATTATGCCCGATGGCTCAATTCACGACTAGTTGATAGCCGCGGTGTACAGCCGGGAAACAAAGGGTTTAGGGCGAATGCTCATTAAAAAAACGACTCCATTGAGGAGTCGTTTTTTTAATGATTGCTTCTTATAAACAGGGAACGAAACTGCTCTAGCCCAAAAATCTAGCCTACAAATATACCCGGAGCATAAGCTTCAATGACCTTACCCGTCTTGCTGCAGGTAATCATCAGATAATCGCAGCTAGGGCACTGAGTGCGGGTCAACTGCTCCTGCTCCAAGTGATGCCGCTCTGCTGATTTTCCACAATTTGGGCAATAGACGTGGTGAAAAGAAAGTTGCATAATCCCGCTCCCCTTAATGTTAGACCTGCCAAAAACGCTTTAGAAGAAAGATGCCCTACGGGTAGTCTTCAGCTTCCTAAGAACAGCTGAAAATTGAAACCGCAGGTTTTTGCCTTTGGAAAGGCTTTCAATTATGTACTGACATTATGTCCACTTCTTTCGGCATTTGGCATCAGCCGTTATAAAGATTTAAGGCGGGGATCGCCCAGTATACAAGTGATCCCCGCCTTTACATAAACTTTAAAAAATCCAATGTTTGAGCCGCTGGCGAAAGTTTTTCGGGGCTAAACGGCGGTCTTGCTGCTATATTTGGCGTTTCTCAAAGCCAGTCGCGCGATCTTTCAAATGTCGACAAATGAGCGCATATTTGTTATTGCTCTACAATCTATCCAAGGTTAGAGGACACCCTAAAAATTGGGCGTGCATTGGGGTCTGTCTCTCACGAATTAATTATTCAAACTTTTTAACTGTCTTGGGCTTTTGATCTTTTAGAGTTAACCATCAACGCTAAATAGTGCCCAAAAAACTGTGT
>DATNQE010000577.1:0-3083 GCA_036702895.1 Trichocoleus sp.
GATGTCGGACGGCCCCTACAGGATTTAGAGGTTTACTACCAACCACGGGAGCTGCGGCCCTTTATTAGCATGGCCTACAGCGAACGGCAGATGATTGCTCTACCCGGAGTAGAGTGGCAAACCCGGCAGGGGGAGAACCTATTTCTAGATGTTCAGATTGTGCCCCTGATGAATAGCGATGGCAAAGTTATCGGGGTGAGTATCAACTTTGACGATGTTAGCCGCTACGTTCACCTGCAGGCAGAGCTTGAAGAGGCCAACCACGAGCTGGAGACTGCCTACGAGGAGCTCCAGTCTACTAATGAGGAGCTAGAGACCACCAACGAGGAGCTCCAGTCTACTAATGAGGAGCTAGAGACCACCAACGAGGAGCTCTAGTCTACTAATGAAGAGCTAGAGACCATGAACGAGGAGCTGCAGTCGGCTAACGAGGAGATGCAGACTGTCAATGAAGAGCTGCAGCAGCGCAGCGAGGAGATCAACCGCAGCAATACCTTTTTGGCGTCGATCTTAAATAGCCTTAAGGGGGGCGTGGTGGTGGTTAACCGCGACCTGTATGTGCAGATTTGGGACCACAAGGCAGAGGATCTGTGGGGACTGCGCTCGAGCGAGGCGCGGGAGCAAAACTTTCTCATCCTCGACATTGGGCTGCCGGTTGAGCAGCTGCGGCTGCCTATTCGCAGCTGTTTAATGGGCGGGGGAGCCACCGAAGTTGTATTGCAGGCGGTCAATCGGCGCGGCCGCCAGATCGAGTGCCGCGTTACCTGCACCCCCTTGCTAGACACCCAGGAGATCGTGCAGGGAGTGATTTTGTTGATGGAGGAGTGTGCCGCCCTCGAAAGCAAACCCTGACTCAGCCCGCCCAGGCTTAACCCTGGGGCTGGATTAGGATAATGTGGGCCTGCTCATCAAAAGCAATCTTGCCCTCCCGCTGCAGCTTCCCGAGCAGGCGAGTGGTCGTCACACGGGTGCTGCAGCAGGCGCTAGCAAGATCCTCATGGGTCAACCGCAGATTAATCCGAATGCCTTGCTCCACGGGCTTACCCACTTCCGATGCCAAAAAATTGAGCAGCTGGCTCAGCCGCTCCTCGGCGCTGGGGGTGCCGGCAATGGCCAACATGCGCTCGGTCTGTTGCAGCCGCTGGCTGGTTTTAACAAACATCAGCTGGGCTAGGCAGGCGGAGTCGAGAATTTCGCTGAGGCCAATGCTGACCATATGCACATCGCTTAGGGCTGTGGCCTGATACAGCGGTAGCGACGTGAAAAAAGCGCCAAAGGGCATTCCAGGGCCAATGATGCCAAGCAGCACTTCTTTGTTCTGGTCGGTTAGGGTCGTCAGCTTCACCAACCCCTCAGTCAGGTAGCCAACGCCTTGGTGCTGGAGCGGAATAATTTCGTCTTTGCTAAAGCTTTGAATAGCCCGATTACCCAGCAGCGCCTCATTATTGCCATCGAGCGGCGAGGTAAGCTGCGCCAGAGCCTCCAGACGTTTGCGATCGCTAATATCGCGCAGAGCCCAGCGAAAACCGATGGCCTCACCGCTGTTGTTGCGGACGGCAACCGTTGAGCAGGCAACGCTGACATTACTCTGGCTGCGCGGCACCAGGCGCAGCTCCCACTCCTGGAAGTAATCGCGATCGCGCCGCCGAGTTAGCTCCGCCCGGTAAACCGTACGATCATCAGGGTGAATATAAACAGCTAACGGCTTACCCCCAAGGTACTGAACCGGCACCTCTAGCAGTTGAGAAGCCATCAGGTTAACTTCTTGAATAATGCCCTCTAGGTCAGTTGTTAAATAGGCTTGAGGCGCAAACTTAAAGAGGCTTTCATAGCGCTTACGCTCCAGGCCGATTTGCGTTACTGCCTCAGTTAGCGATTCATTTTGCTGCTGAATTTCTTCTAGAGCAACGTTGAGTTCTTCGGCAGCGAAACCCAACTCTTTGAAAACAGCGGCGGTTGTGTCTGGCTGAAAACCATTGGCCGTACTAGAGTCGGGAATGAGCCAAGACAACCGCTCGGAGAGAGCAGCAACTTGCTTAGCAAGGGTATCAAAATTCATAAGCTAGGGAATCAAATTTACTTATATCGACAGAAACCCAAGGAACAAAAAGGCGGAACAGTTCTTTGAGTCTATCGAGACTGGCTCTAAGGCAACAGGGACATCAAGAGTTCTGTCTGTTTGATAACTGCTGAGGAAAACCGTTCAAAACTGGGTGGAACATGCTGCCTTAAACCAAAGTTCTAGCTAATTGCGCGTAACAGGAAGAAAAAAACTATTAAAAGAAGCGGAGCTTAAGCACGCTCGCTGCTTAGGCTTTTGATCTGGATCTAGCAGAAACTGGGGGTCATAAATTTGATGAAATTATCACTAATGAATAAAACAGAGCCAATAGAACAGAGCCGTTAATAAGTTGCTGAGCGGCAGCTGACTAGACGGCTTTAGTTAAAGGATAACGCTATGCAGCCGAAGCAGCCTTCCCGCTCCTGATACATAAAGCGGGGAACTCCCCAAAGCGCAGCCAGCGCAGCAGAGAAGCTAGAGCTCTAACGCTCACTAGGGCGTTCTTCACAGGCCTCTGGCCCCTGGCGCTGGCTGGCCTCCCAACCCAATAGCGCGGCTTTGCGATCGCAGCCCCAGCGGTAGCCGCCCAGCTCCCCAGACTGACGAATCACTCGGTGGCACGGGATCAAATAGGCAATCGCGTTGCTGCCGACAGCGGTGCCCACGGCGCGGGCGGCTGTGGGGCGACCAATGGCAGTTGCCAAGCCCTGATAGGTTGCGAGGTGGCCCAAGGGAATATTGAGCAGGGCTCGCCACACCTGAATTTGAAAGTTAGTGCCTTTTACCCACACGGTCAGGGGGGTGGATGCTGGGCCAGTGCCGGGACCAGTAGCGGGGTGGAAGATGCGATCGCAGAGCGCCTGGGCAGCGGCCCTATCCTCGTGGTAGTGGGCTTGGGGCCAATCTCTGCATAGGGTCTGAAGCGCCGCTTCGGCACTCAGGGAGTTTTGGGAAGAATCGGCCCCGAGCGGCGGGTGCTCCAAAAACTGCAGGCTGCAAATGCCGCGCTCGGTCAAGGCCA
>DATNQE010000073.1:0-4381 GCA_036702895.1 Trichocoleus sp.
TTGCGTCTTGGATTAAAGCTCTTCTAATAATCCACAGAAATCGATGTAAGCAGCCTCAGGGCTCAAAGAGGCTGGGGAAAACTTGGGACAAACCTGGGGAAAACCTGGGGGTAAGCTGGGGAAAAAAGATTGCGTTATGAAGTTTTGTAAATTTTGCCCTGATGAGATAGTTTGCTCATAGAGCGACCATCTTAGGGATAATAAAAGGCTGCACTCGCAGGCCCTTAAAGTTGATAGTTGGCTTTTCAAGCGCTGGTTGGATCAGCGATCTAAAGCCCGACAGGGGTTGGGGTTTCCGTGGAAGACCGTTGATAGCCAGCTTCAGAGCCCCCCTCCGCCAGGTTCTCGTACAAAAGAGTAATTCGACGTTTTTTAGGAGCGGATCCAGCCGCCCGATTTCTTAAGGACTCAATGACCATAAACCTGCTGCCGCAGCCCGCGGCTAAGCGCAACCCAGCTAGGGCCTGCGCCATCGCTACCACCCCTGCCGCCCTTCAGTCCCTTGCCCCCTTTTGCGCAGCTACTCACAGCGACCTTTGGATACCCGCAGCACTCGAGGAGCAGGCTGCTGCCTTCGGGGCCGTAAACGTGCCCCTACAAGTCTACGCTGGGCCGTTGCGGCAGGTCGTGGAACAGCTTTGGGCAGAGCAGGCGGGGCTGGTGTTTGGCTTGGCGACAGGGGCCGTTGTGAGGTTAATTGCCCCCCTGCTCTCTGACAAGGCGACCGACCCAGCGGTGGTTGTAGTGGATGAGGCGGGGCAGTTCGTAGTTAGCCTGTGCGGCGGGCACCAGGGCGGCGCTGATCGGCTGGCGGTGACGGTGGCCCACCACCTCGGGGCGACGCCCGTTTTGACTGGGGCTGCTAACCACCAGCAGATGCCGGGAATTGACGTCTTGGGTCGGCCCTTTGGCTGGCAGCGGGGCAGCGGCAACTGGACTGGCGTGAGTGCTGCGATCGCACGTCGTCAACCCGTTCAAGTCATTCAGGAGGCGGGCAGCCCCCTGTGGCAGTCTCAGCTGCCCGCCGATCACCCCTTCCAGTTTGGCTGGCCCGTTCACGATGCCCAGCAGAAAGAGGTTTGGCCCCAGGCCCGGGCTCGTGTTTGGATCAGTCCTACCCAGCGGCGGTTTGCGCCCGAGGCTGGGTCGGAATTGAGTGCTGACCTGCCCAAGGTGCAGTGGCACCCCCGCGTACTGTGGGTGGGCGTGGGCTGTGAGCGGGGCAGCTCTCAGGCGTTAATCGAGCGGGCAATTGCTCAGGTTTGCCAGGCGCATCACTTGGCCCTCGGCGCGATCGCAGGTCTTGCCACGCTCGATCTCAAAGCTGACGAGGCCGGGCTGGTCGCCCTGAGCCAGGCGCAGGGCTGGCCCCTGCGCTGCTTTACCCCTGAACAACTCTGTTCCGTTCCGGTGCCCCATCCTTCAGCGGTGGTTGAGGCTGCCGTGGGGACCCCCAGCGTCGCCGAAGCCGCTGCTTTGCTGGCGGCTGCTTACCCGTTAGGCGACGCCCCCGCCCACCATTCTCTGAATGCCTCAGACTGGCCGCCGCTGCGGGTGACGAAGCAGGTCATTCGCAGCGAGGATGAGCCTGGCGCCGTCACCGTTGCCATTGCCCAGGCTGAGCAGGAATACACCGGACGCAGGGGCCAGCTGTGGCTCATTGGCACCGGACCTGGCCGCCTCGACCAGATCACGCCTGCTGCCAAAGCCGCCATCAGTCAGGCCGATGTTGTGGTTGGCTACAGTCTCTACATCGATTTGATCCGGCCTTTGCTGCGGCCTGACCAGATTGTCGAGGCGCTGCCCATTACTCAGGAGCGGCAGCGGGCTGAGCGTGCGATCGCATTGGCCCGCTGGGGTCTGACGGTGGCAGTGGTCTCTTCCGGCGACTGCGGCATCTACGGCATGGCCGGACTGGTGCTAGAAATGCTCAAAGATCAGGGCTGGGACGGTGCGACTCCCGGCGTTGAAGTGTTCCCCGGCATCTCTGCCCTCCAGTCTGCGGCGGCGCGGGTGGGTGCGCCTTTGATGCACGATTTTTGCGCCATTAGCCTGAGCGATTTGCTCACCCCCTGGGAGGTGATTCAGCAGCGCCTGGAAGCTGTGGCCCAGGCCGATTTCGTTGTGGCCTTGTACAACCCCCGCTCTAAAACCCGTACCCAGCAGATCGAAACTGCCCGCCAAATCTTTCTGAAGCACCGTTCCCCTGAGACCCCTGTTGCTCTGGTGCAGTCTGTCTACCGGCCTGAGGAGCAGGTAACGGTCACGACCCTAGACGCCATGCTAGAGCACGCCATCGATATGTTGACCACAGTGCTGATCGGCAATCGCAGCACCTTTATTCATGCGGGGCGCATGATTACGCCCAGAGGCTACCTGGGGCAAGTTTCGACCTCGGCCAAGGCCTGAAGCTCTCAGCGCTGCCAAGATGGGTTATGAAAAGCTGTCAGCCCAGCGCTTGACGCACCGTTCCTAGCGGTACCAGGCTTTGTCGCAAGGCCGATCTTCGCAAGGTCGGTGCGCTGCGTCAGGGCGACAACGGCACCCTAGCGCAGGCCAGCCCAGCTAAAGAAATCCTGGTGGGTAAAAAACTCTAGCAGCAGCAGGGCAACAAAGCCAATCATGGCAAAGCGGCCGTTGATAATCTCGGCGTAGCGAGTCCAACCAAAAGCGGGCTCAACCTGGTCAGGCGTCAGCGCGCTGACAGTGGAGTCTTGCTCTTGGGTGTCTCCGGCAACAGTAGGCGTGTTTTCAGCTTCGGTGCTCATGAAACTCTAAATGTGATGGGCAGAGAGCAGCCAGTCAGCAGCCGAGTTTGGAATCGCGCTGCTGCGGCCACTTTTGGCTGCCCTGTTACAAAACAGCAGTATTGTAGCCTTTTGCGATCGCAAGTTGGCCTTTGAATCATTGGGCCCTTGAATCATTGGGCCTTTGCGAATAGGGCTAGCAGCGCTAGGGTTGCGCCAGCTTCGCCTTAGCCTGCTGCCAAAACGCCTCTAGCTCATCTAGAGAATAGTCGCTCAGGGGCTTGCCCACTGCCTGCTCTACCTGCTCAAAGCGCTTAATAAAGCGGCGGTTGGTGCCCTGCAGTGCTGCGGCTGGGTCTAGGCCGTGCCAGCGGGCAATATTCACCAGCGTAAACAGCAAGTCTCCCAGCTCTGCCTCCTGGTTTTCCTGGGGCTCGTGGGCCAGGGCCTGGTGAAACTCCTCCAGTTCCTCGTGGAACTTGTCCCACACGCCGTCGATGTTGTCCCACTCAAATCCTGCTTTGGCGGCTTTTTGGGAGATCTTCATGGCGGCCATCAGCGGCGGCAGGGTGCGGCTGTATTTGTGCAGCTTGGGCGAGAGCTTGTTGGGCTCGTGGGGCACGCCCTTTTCCTCTGCCTTGATCTGGTCCCAGTTGCGGTGCACCTCGTCTACGCTCTGCACCTCCAAATCGCCAAACACGTGGGGATGGCGGCGAATCAGCTTATCCGCAATGCCGTTTGCTACCTGGGCCAAATCAAAATTTCCGGCCTCTGTAGCGATTTGAGACTGCAACACCACCTGCAGCAGCAGATCGCCTAGCTCTTCTGCGATCGCGCCCTGCTCCCCCACTTGAATTGCGTCGACTACCTCGTAGGCCTCTTCAATGACGTAGGGAATTAAGCTCTCCGGCGTTTGCTCCAGGTCCCAAGGGCAGCCGGTTTCGGGATGCCGCAGCTGAGCCACTACATCGATCAGCCGCTCTAAGGCAGCCAAAATAGCCGAGCGGTCAAGTTGAGAAGCCATAGTTCTAGAGGATGTAACGCAATGCTTGCTCCACTATGACAGAAGGGAGGAGGGAGGCGTAAGGAGGGAGGAGCAAGGTGTTGCTGGAATACCCAAAGGACTATTGGGGCAATAGGACACTTAAACCTTCTACTTCGCTACTTCCCCACCTCAAACCTTTCAACTCCTCTCTCCTCCCTCCTCTCTCCTTACTCCAAAAACACCCACTTGCCAATCATCGCCGCCTGCCCCAGCCGAGTTCCCGAAGCATCCGTGATATTCCAAAGCGTGGCTTGCTCCAGGCGAAAGCGGCGCCCTTGGCTGGAAATGCGGATGCCCTGGTAGTTATCGACATACCCCCGGGTGCTGAGCTGGGCCAGCATCTGAGCGCGCTCATCCCGGTGCACGGGTTCGGCACTTAGGCGGGAGGGCATTTGGGTAAAGGTGGGCCAGTCCATTTCCCACAAGTCGAGGGCGGTCTGGTTGGCGTAGTTAAAGACAGGGTCGGGCTGGGTGCCATGGGAAACTACGGCGAAGGGGGCGTGAAATAGCTGATCGGCCTGCGTCTGAGGAGGGCATGTCGGCAGTAGATCCTGACCCAGGCAGCGGCGGTAGCTGGTAAGCAGGGCAT
>DATNQE010000090.1:0-10397 GCA_036702895.1 Trichocoleus sp.
ACTAGTCTCAACAACCTGGCCGAACTTCACAGTGTACAGGGGCACTATCGGAAAGCCGAGAAGCTGTATTTGCAGTCTCTTGAAATGACAAAACGAACCCTGGGGCAAGACCATCCCACCTATGCTGTCTGCTTAAGTAACCTGGCGATTTTGTACGCCCGCCAGAGCCGCTTCGGCAAAGCAACAGCCCTTTTGGAGCAGGCTTTGACAAAGCAACTAAGAACCCTAGGGCAATCCCACCCAGAAACGGAACGAACCCGGCAGAGTCTGGTCAACATCAAAGCCGCTATGCATTAGATGTGGCTGCTTACAGCTTGTGTTGAGCAGGTAGGACGTTTGAAAGGAATGGGAGTGTGGGGCTTTGCCCCCAGCTAAGTATTTCCCCCCGCACCTCGTGTCCTAATCAATCCGTCTACTGCTATATAGCAACCGTTAAGACGGTTGGGATAAGGGGGAGTGGGGGCTGCGCCCCCAGCCAGGGGTTCCACCCCTGCACCCCGTCTTAACTCTCCCTTCAATTGCTATAGCGCCCAATAAGGCGCAAAAAAATGGGTGAAGTGCCAACTTCACCCAAATTAATACAGGAGTTAATGAGGAGATTACGACTACAGCCAAAAGCTGGAGCACAGGCTGATCCGGAAACAGGCTAGCCAGAGAAACAGGCTCCTCTAGGAAATGAAAGGATGCTCTCTGGTTAATCTATTGAATCGAATCAATGAAGCTCTGCTTTCTTATATAGCCTCATCTATAACTATATTTCAGCAGAAATTTCTTGATCTGACAACCTCAAATCCGTGAATTTACTACTTTATGGCAGTTTTTTAGGGAGTATAGCGTTGGCTGGAAGGCTTGGGACGTAGACTTCGATTAAGCGAGGAGCCCGGTGCCCGCAGGCGGCAAACCGTTATTCCTGCCAAAGCTGCCATACATCCAAAAAAAGAGCGGAAAACATCTTTCCGCTCTGATTGGTCTTGGTTGCTGTCTGTTGGTCGAGAAGCTGTTTAGCCCATCAGGATAACGTTGTCTAAAACGTGGATGATGCCGTTATCAGCCTCAATATCTGCAGCGATAACGGTGGCATTTTTCACCTCAAACCCTTCGGTGCCATCAATTGGAATAGGAGCCCCTTCTAGAGAATCCACTTTTCCCATGCGAATGAGGTCGTCTTTGGTGTACTTACCCGCTGCGACATGGAACGTAAGAATTCGGGCGAGCTGAGGCGGATTTTGTACAAGGGTTTGCACTGTGCCCGGTGGCAGCTTAGCAAAAGCCGCATCGTTGGGCGCAAACACGGTAAAAGGACCGGGGCTTTGCAGCGCTTCCACGAGTCCAGCCGCCTGCACGGCAGCAACTAGCGTGGAAAAGCCCTCGTTGTTGACGGCGATATCGACGATGGATGGCATAGGAAAGAAGGGTTTAGGGTACAGGGTGTAAGAGGAGATGATTGCCAGAGGTCGAGGAATGGGGGTATCGGTGCAAGTGCATTGCACTGTATACCTTGCACCGTATGCCTTGCATCCTGTATCTCATAAACCTGACAACCTGGATCTGATGCCAGCGTTACCGATACTCCTGACGCTGAACGGCGCGGAGGCGAGCCTCGGGACGCAGAAAGCGGTCCATTTGAGCTTCAAAGAATTTGCGGTTGGCCATCAGGTGGCGGGGGTTGGAGTCATCTAGCGGGTAGAGCAGGGCAGTGCGGAGCGCCTGGATAACGGCTGAGGTGACGTTGTACATGGAACGCTGGAAGGTAATGCCGAGCTGGATCAGCATATCGTCTTCGCCCCGGCAGTAATTCTGGTAGTAGTCCAGCAGGTACTGGGGCAGGAAGTGGAGCATGTCCTGCATCAGCAGTGTGGGTGGAATCCCAGCGCTGCCCACGGGGAAAACGTCAGCGTAGAGAATGCCGTAGTGAAAATCGTTTTGGTCGTCGGGTACCTGCTTGGCCTGGGCGTTGTAGGACTTGGTACCGCGGAACGGGGAGGTGCGGTAGAACACTGCCTCAACGTAGGGCAGAGCCGCTTCGTAGAGCCAGGTGAAGGCCTTGGACTTGGGAATCAGCTCGAAGCACTCGTCGCCGATATAGACGTGGTGGTAGATGGGGCGACCGGCTACGGCAAAGATGCCGTTAACGAGAAAGTTCATAGCGTCGGGGACGCCCTTGAAGCCGCCTTCGTCGTAGATGTCAGACATCTCGAAGAAGACGGGGGCCATGACTTCCCAGAAAAGTCCTAGGTTGGCGTAGTAGGAGAGTTCCCGGCACTTCTCGTAGAACATTTCGGGGAACAGCTTGTGCAGGCCCAGCATCACTGGGTTGCCCTTAAAGTAGGCCTTGATGGCGCGATCGCAGTTGGCCTTGTACTCGTCGGTGTAGAGGAAATCGTTGAAGCGGCCGCCCATGTCCTGGTGCCAGAGCATGGCCCGCATACACTCCTCGGCAAACTCCATATTTACCCGGTCGTGCCACAGGTGGTGGAACAGCTTTGGCCAGTTCTGCTTCACTTCGCCCTTAGCCATGAACTCCAGCAGTTCGGGGTGCGCAGTAGCCTCACCGCGCCAAATACGTAGATCGGCGGTGTCGCCCGCGTAGTGGTTGTGCAGATCTAGGTACTCCTGGGGCAGGAAGTATTTGAAGGCGGGAACGGGGTTCAAAAACACCCGCTCGGCAATGTAGAGCAGGTCCCGCCAGTAGAAGTCCATCGGCACGGCGTAGGCCTTGTAAATGCCGATAATCTGCATCAGGTTCTCGGGCGTGTCGGGCAGCATGGAGCCGCCTGCTTCTAGCCGGTGGATAACGTCGGCGTGGGGGTGGTTAGAGGGGGGAATGAGAGACTGGGGAGGAGAGACGAGGGTTGCGGTCATGGGGTTTTCCTCGGGTGATGGGTGACGGAGTGGCGCGATAGGGTTATGAGATAGGCAGTCTGCCGTTTTAACGCAGAATTGGGACTGATGAACGGTGTCGTTGCTAGGGCGATTTAGTGAAGAAGAAACGGATTCGTGCGATCGCAATATGTCTATTCCGACATCAGGGGCGCATTTTGGTGAGCGAAGGCTTTGACCAGACCAAGCAGGAAACCTTCTTTCGCCCCTTGGGCGGCGGACTGGACTTCTGCGAAACCAGCCAAGACGCCATCGTGCGGGAAATCGATGAGGAACTGGGGGTTGAAATAACCGAGGTTCAGCTTTTGGGCGTGCTGGAGTCGATTTTTCTCTACCAAGGCGAGCCGGGTCACGAAATCGTGTTCGTCTACGATGCCCGCTTTGTCGATGCCTCCCTGTACAACCAGGACAGTTTGCCGGTACAGGAAGGCAAACGACAGTTCAACGCTACCTGGAAATCTCCGGCGCAGATGACAGGGCCAGGGCGGCGGCTGGTGCCTGAGGCCCTTGCAGCATGGCTTTGAGCTCGTTCATGTGAAAGCTTTCAACCAGCCCCGGCTGATTCCCCTGAGGAATCGCTGCGATTAACTCAGCAGCGGTGCCCTCACCCCACTTCACCAACCAGGTTGGCTGAATGCCGAAGAAGAGAATCAGCGCGGCCAGTACAAAAGCGGGGAAGCGCTCGGAGGACTGCACTTTGGGAAAGTAGGCAATGTCGTTGTCTAGACGGCCAAAGCAGGTGCGGTTGAGCAGGATGACAAAGTACACCGCTGTCAGACCTGTGCCGATAACGCACAGCAGAGTTTGCACCGGATATACAGCGTAGCTGCCCTGGAACACCAAAAACTCAGTGACAAAGCCCACCAAACCAGGGATGCCAGCGCTGGCCATGCCGCCCAGCACGAGGAGGGCACTGGTTAACGGCAAACCGCGAATTGGGTTCATTAAGCCGTTGAGCACGTTCAGGTCACGGGTGCCCACCTTGGCCTCAACCACCCCCACCAGGTGAAACAGAATCGCCAAAATAATGCCGTGGGAGACCATCTGCGATACTGCGCCGGTCAGGGCTAGGTCGGTCAGGGCCGCGCCACCCAGCAGCACGTACCCCATGTGACCGATAGAGCTGTAAGCCACCATGCGCTTGATGTCTTTTTGTGCGATCGCAGTCACCGCTCCATACAGCACGCTAATCGCTGCCCATACCGCCAGATAGGGCGCGAGCGTTGCCCAGGCATCAGGAAACATGCCGAGGCCAAAGCGGAAGATGCCGTAGGTGCCCAGCTTAGCCAGTACCCCACCCAGCATCATGGCAACTGGGGCTGATGCCGCCACGTAAGTATCGGGTAGCCAGGTGTGGAAAGGCACCAGCGGAATTTTGATGCCAAAGGCCACCAGCAGAAGGCTCAGCAGAACGATTTGAGCCGTCATCGACAGACCTGCCCCTAGGAGTGGGGAGTAGGTAAAGTCGCTGCTGCCGCTGAGCCATACGGTGCCGAGAAACGCGGCCAGCATTAAAGCGCCTGATAGGGCCGTATAGAGCAGAAACTTAGTCGCCGCATAGACCTTATTGCCGCCGCCCCAAATAGCAATGAGCAGGTAGAGGGGCACCAGCTCCACTTCGTAGAGCAGGAAAAACAGCAGCATATTTTGCGCCATGAAGGCTCCAGCCACCCCACCGCTGACCAACAGCATCAGCGCGTAAAACAGGCGGGGCCGCTCAGTTTCGGGGTGACTGCTCCAGAGCGCGATGAAGGTAATCAGGCTGTTGAGCGCCACCATCAACAGGGAGAGCCCGTCCAGGCTGAGTTCGTAGTTGAGACCCAGGACCGGCAGCCAGGGCAGAAACTCGTGAAACTGAAAGCCAGGAGCGCCCAGATCGAACTGGGTAAAGAGCCACATTGACCAGAGCAGGGTGACTCCTGCGATTGCTAAGGCGCCGTTGCGAGCCTGCTGACCCGTTAGCTTGATCGGCGCTAACCCGAGCACCAGGGCACCCACCAGCGGTAGCCAGAAAAGAAGACTAAGCATGGTTTCTAACCGCGAAGTAAAGGGAGTTGCAGGGTGGGGACGGCCCACCGGTTGAAAGTGTGCGGTGGGCAGTGCCCACCCGGCTGAAATTAGACGCCGAGAATTACCCGCATTGCCAGCGGCAGGTAGTGCCAGCTCATGTAAAGAGTAATGAGGGCGACCCCGGCGGCAATCGTCAGCACATAGAAGGAGAGCCGTCCCGTGTTGCCGTACTTCAGGGTTTCACCGCCAAAAATCGAAGCCAGCCCTACCAGATTTACCAGACCGTCAACCAGATAGCGATCGAGCCAATCGGTCAGACGCGACAGCACATCAACGCCTAGAACAATGGTGTTGCGGTAGATTTTCGGCGTGTAGAAGTCGTAGGCCAGCAGGTTTTGCAGAGGACCGTGAATCAAGCTAGCGGGGTCTTTGATCTGACGGCCAACGTAGAGAACCGCACCCATGGCTGCGCCCAATAGGCTGGACCAAGTTAGCAGCAGCGCCATGTCTTTGTTGAGCGTAGCCCAGGAGGGCAGTAGACCGAGCGCCTCGAGTACCAGCGGCAGATGGAGGGTAAAGCCAGCCAATAGGGTCATGGGAATGACGATAAGCCACAGCGGCTCAGGGGCGCGGACGGTCATCTGTTGAGAGGGTCCCGCAAACATGAGGCCAAACAGTCTGACCAGGCTGAAGGCGGCAATCCAGTTTACGACCAGGACAATGCCTACCAGAACGCCCTGTTGATTGGCCCAAAGCCCATCGGTCAGCTTGAGCATGGCCCAGAAACCCCCCAGAGGCGGCAGCGCAATCATACCCGCAGCGCCAGCGATCAGAGATAGTCCAGTAATGGGTCGGCGCTGCCAGAGCCCGCCCATTTGGGTCAGATCTTGGGTAATGACGTTGGAAATAATGGAGCCAGAGGCCATGATGACAACCGACATGGCTACTGCATAGACCAGCACCAGCAGCAGAGCGGCTTCGGCCTGGTGAGCGCCCACCGCAACAAACACTAGCCCCATGTAGGCGCTGCTGAGGTAGGAGAAAACCCGTTTGACATCAATTTGAGCAACCGAGATGAGGGTGGCGCCTAGGGCTGTAACCGCGCCTACAGCAGCCGTAATCGCGCAGGCTGTTGGCGATAGAGCCAGAACCGGCTCTAGTTTCACCAGAATCCAGGCGCCAGTGGCAACCACTACCGAGTTCCGCAGGATGGTGCTGGGCAGCGGCCCTTCCATTGCTTCATCAAGCCATAGGTGCAGGGGGAACTGAGCGCACTTACTCATCGGTCCAGCAATCAGGCCCACGCCCAGCAGGGTTGCCAGGGTCGGATCGATCTGAGCTGTGCTAGCCCAAGCCGCCAGCTCGCGAAAATCCCAGGTGCCTGCTAGAGGATAGATTGCCAGCACTCCCATCAGCAGCACTAGGTCGCCGACCCGCTCGGTCAAAAAGGCATCTCGCGCTCCAGTGACCACCAGCGACTGGTTGTACCAAAAGCCTACCAGCAGATAGGTACCCAGGGTCAGCACCTCCAGCAGCATGTAGCTGAAGAAGAGGGAGTTGCACAGCACCAGGGCACACATGCCCGCCTCAAACAGAGCCATTAGCGCAAAGAAGCGGCCCCAGCCCCAATCCATCTCCAGGTAGCCCACGGCGTAGATTTGGGACAGCAGGTTGAGTCCTGTAATTAGGACGCACGCTCCCAGCGTAATAGCCGAAGCCTCAATGGGAATGGTGAGGTTTAGATCCGCGACCTGGAGCCACGGCACGAAGGAAAATTGGGGAGACGACTTACCCCAAAAAGCGACAAATGCCAGCAGGCTATGAGCGAACGCCAGCATCGTCGTCACAATGTTGACGTAGCCGGCTGGTCGGGGGCCGGTGCGGCTAATAAAAGCGGGTGACCAAGGAATGGTCAGCAGCGCGCCGATTAGGGGGTAGAGCGGTATGAGCCAGCTCGTTTGAGCCAAAAAAGGTGTCATGGACGGCTTCTCTCAACGTGAACAGCACGATGGCAGATAGGACAGGGCCAGATAAATGCCGGGGACGGATAGGACTTGCGTCACGGGCAGTGGCCCTGCTCTGTACGCCTCTCTGCTGTAAGGCGTACCCTCAATACCCCCCCTTTAGCAGGAGGACTTGAAGCTTGGATTTAGCGAATGCTATTTGAGTAAGTTAATTGATAGAGCAATGTCTATCTTTGAATGAGTATAGCTGTATAAAGGGCTGTGATCTAGGGTTGTGATTGACTAAATACAATAAAAATTGCGGTAGGCATTAATAAAGCTAAATAATATGTGGCTCGTGGCTTCAGACAGGATGCGATAGAACTGGCTGGAGACTGGTACAGAACAGCTGAACTAGCACGGCTACCCTCAAGTAGCCGTGCCGCTGAGGTGGTTTTCTGCCAGCTCAATAAGGCTGTCGTAGTCAAACTGCTTGACCCGCAGGTGTAGCGCTTGGGAAAGGGTGACATAGGCCTGAGGAATAGACTGCAGCAGCAGCAATAGGCGCTCGGCATCAGCCTCAATAGCCGCCTGATGCAGTTGCGGCAACCAGCTTGGGGGCAGCGCTGCTAACAGCGCTGGAGGCAGGTGTAGATCTACAATACTCGTTCCACTGACAGCTGCTGCAGGAGTGGCGTCCTCATAGCAGTAGTGAACGCCCAGGTGCTCAGCCATCTTCTCAAAAATGTCCTGCTCGTAGAAGGGTTTGCGGACAAAGTCGTCACAGCCAGCGGCTAGTACAGCCTCTCGCTTATCTTCAAAAACGCTGGCGGTCAAGGCCACAATAATAGGAGCGTGGGGCTGAGCCTTGATCTGACGAGTAGCCTCATAGCCATCCATTACCGGCATTCGCATATCCATCCAGATGAAGTGAGGCGCCCAGGCTGTGGTGGTTGCGATCGCATCTACTCCGTCCACCGCTTCTCGCACCTCAAAGCCCACCTGCTTGAGCAATGCACTGATGACGCGGCGGTTGTCGGGGTAGTCATCTACTACCAAAATTCGATAAGCCGGCTGATTGGGCGCGAGCGCCACGACCTTGGGAGCTGCCGCGCCTGGCACCTCCTCCGGGGCTGCCAGCCTGGCTCGAATGGAGAAGCGAAAGCAGGTGCCCTGACCAAGAACGCTCTTGACCTGAATATCGCCCCCCATCAACCGTACAAACTGCCGACTGATAGCCAGGCCCAGGCCGGTACCGCCTTTGCTGGTGTCAAGAGTTCTGGCCTGGATGAAGGCATCGAAGATGGCCTCTAAATCGGCGGGCGGAATGCCTGGCCCAGTATCTTCGACTTCAAACTGGAGGGTAAATGTAGTTGCTTGGGGTTCAGAGCCCGGTTCTGACTCTACCGACTCCAGATAGGGTGAGGCAGCCTCAGGCAACTCATGGCCCAAGCCGACCCGCAGCGCAATTTCGCCAGCCTGGGTAAACTTAATGGCGTTTCCCAGCAGGTTAATCAGCACCTGGCGCAGCTTACCCTCGTCGGTGCGAACGTAGTGGGGCACGTCAGCGTCTGCCTCAAAGCTCAGCCGCAGCCCCTTCGATTGGGCCCGCAGCTTGAACATGTCCTCCAGGGCAGATAGAAAGCCTCGCAGGTTGGTGGTTTGCTCGTTAAGGGTAATGCGACCGGCCTCAATCTTAGACATTTCCAGCACGTCGTTGATTAGGGCCAGCAGATGTTCGCCGCTGCGATTGACGATGTTAAGGTTGCTGCGATGCTCCGGGTCGAGGGTCGTGTCGCGCAGCAGCAGCTGAGCAAACCCCAAAATAGCGTTGAGCGGGGTGCGCAGCTCGTGGCTCATGTTGGCGAGAAATTCGCTCTTGGCCCGGTTGGCAGCATCGGCAGTTTCTTTGGCAGCCTGCAGCGCCGCTGTGCGCTGCTGCACCCGCTGCTCAAGGGCCTCGTTGCTCTGCTCCAGCGCTTGAAATGAGCTGCGCAGCTGATTGCCCATCTGGGTAAAGGATCGCACCAGGGTTTCGATTTCTCGAATGCCGCGCGTTTGAATAGGCAGGTTGAGATCAGTGCTGCCCTGGCGGCTGCGGGCGCGTTGGGCAAGGGTTTGGCTGACTTCGCTGAGTTCAAGAATAGGCCGGGTAATGCGGCGAGAGGTAAACACCCCTAGGGCGATTGCGATCGCAAGAGCCCCTAAACACAGCAGAATCGTCGTGCGGGTGTTGGCCGCAATCTGCTCCATGAAGTCGGCTTCGGGCACAACCACAACCACCAGCCAGTCAATACCGCGCTGATCGGCAAAGCGGGCCACCTGAACAAATTGCCTGCTGCCCTCAAACTTGAAATTGAGCTGGGCATGATCCTCAAGCTGGTTGAGGTCAAAGTTCTGAGCAATAAACTGGGCCGTTGCCCTTGTCAGTGGGTTGCTGCTCTCGGTTGCAGCAATCCGCTGAAGATCGTCCTGAGCCTTTACTCGATAGGGCTTTTCTCCCGTGGAAGTCGCCACCAGAAGCCCCGAGCTCTCCATGATAAAAGCCTGGCCCGTTTTGCCAATTTTGATGCTTTCTAGAAACTGACCGATATCGTCCAGGGAAAAATCTACCCCCGTGACGCCGAGCAGCCGACCTGACCCGTCATACACTGGCAGCACAGCACTGACAATCAGCTGCGGCAGCCCAAGACCGGGGTAAATATCGCTCCAAACGCCCCCTTGAGCCGCTGCCGCTGTCCGGTACCAGGGCCGGGTGCGGGCATCGTAAACCTGGTGGTTAACGCGGTCTAGGGTTAGCCTTTGCCCTTCATTATTAAGACTGTAGTAGTGGCCCAAAAACTGAGTGGTTGGGTCGTTGACCACCACCTGGAGGCTGTCCTCAGGCGTTTGGGTGACCCCAATAAACGAACCCCGGGCTGCATCCCCAAAGTAGAGCCAGGTAACATCTTCTAGGTACTGTATCTGCCGCCAAAAGTAGCGCTCGCTGTCGGGGCTTTGGGTCTTTAGTTCGCCCCGCCGCACGGCATCGGCATTGATTTGATTGATGAGGTGGGGAATTTTGGAGTGGTCGGTAAGCCGCTGTCGAATGCGCTCAGACACCTCTTGACGCAGCTGGGAGGCCACCTCATTAACTGCCCGCTGACCGTTGCGCAGAGAGATATAGCCTGTCAGCCCCACTGCCACAAAGATTTGCAGTACGAATGGGATTACCAGTACAGAGCGCAGCGAAACTTTGCTCGGCATTTGTACTTTGGGCTGAAGCCCTTTTCCTACCATTGGCCGTGGGGCAGTGGGTCGCCTAAGAATGAAAGCTAATAATAAACTTTAGTCCCTGCGGCCACCGATAATCTTGCACAAAGTTCCGAATTAACAATCTGATTACAGCAGTCTTTGGGGAGGTGCAGCGCGTTTGCCCATCCTGCCAACCCTTTCTTTGTAGGTTAGCCTCCAGCTTAAGGGCGATGCCCTCTCTCGAAGTCAAGAATGGGCCTTGGGATTTGTTAAGGATCGAAAATCACTGCGAACATTTCGCTCTGCCGCTGTGGATGAAGTTCACGGTTC
>DATNQE010000099.1:0-13833 GCA_036702895.1 Trichocoleus sp.
GGGGTCTGGGGGCCTGCCCCCAGTCAACAACCCCCGCAACCAGAAAACACAATTGGTCTCCGGCAGCGAAATGCACCTTGCCCCAGCCCTCAGGGCCAACATTACAGAGCAGATGCTCTGTAATGTTGGCCCCATGACAAATGCAGCACTTCCAGCTAAAATTGCGCCAATCAATACATTCGTT
Organism: Trichocoleus sp.; assembly: GCA_036702895.1. GTDB lineage: Bacteria > Cyanobacteriota > Cyanobacteriia > Phormidesmidales > Phormidesmidaceae > JACVSF01. The sequence goes on from DATNQE010000099.1 coordinate 185, forward strand.
CTAGACGCCCTTTTTGGGTGAGTTTGGGGTTATGCCGATCAGTCCAACGCAGATTCGCAGACTGCTTGAGGAAAACAAAGCGGCTTTTTCGGGGTTTGACCAGCGGACGTTTGAGCTGCTAGAGGCCTACAGGCGCGGCTGGAAAGCCTTTGGCGCGCGGCCTCTGGCCCAGCGCTTTGAGAAGATGCAGGACGCGCCCTTTCCGGCAGGAGCCCGCCCCTTAGAAGACGGGGCCGTCAATAGCGAAGGCGTCATCTCCTTTGGCTGTCGCTGGGCCAACCGGGAGGAGGGGCACGACTGGGTGCGTCAGGTACTCACGGGCGTCACAACCTTTGCGGTAGACGGATCGCAGATCTTCCCTAGCAAAGACTTGTCCCTGCCCATTGCCCTGATCCAGATCGGCTGGTTTGAAAATCCTCACCTGCCCACAGGCAGCTACCAGAAAGACATCCGCCTGGAAATTCTCACACCAGACGATCTCAGGGTTGGCTCCCAGGGCCAGCTCGGCGACCGCCGGGTCAATATCCGCCGCTTTGAGATGGAGATTGATCGGCTGGTTGAGTTTATGGAGACCTGCGGCTCTCGCAAGGACACGGAGCGCTGCCTGGTGTTTTTCGATGGGGCATTGGTTGTCACCTTTGCTGAAACCTTTGATGACGAGAGCCAGGCAGCTTATGTGCAGGCCATGCTGAAGCTGCTCAAGGCCAGCGAGCACTACCGGGTGCCGCTAGTGGGCTATGTCGATACCTCCTACGCCCACGACCTCACCCGGCTGCTGCACCACGCCTGCGCCCTGCCCGAAACCGAGCGCATTCACGATGCCCAGGTGGTCAATCCCTGCCTGGAGTGGGGCGATCGCCTGCCGCTCTACGTCTGCGAGCGGGGCGGCATTTTGGCCCAGTACGGGGAGCTGTGCGATCGCATTGGCTTCACCTACCTCAAGACCACCCGCGACAACTACCCGGTGCGCCTGGAAATCCCTCTGTGGATGTGGGAAGCCGGGATGCTAGACACAGTGGTGGACTGGGTACGGGCCGAGGTTGTGGTCGGCGGCGGCTATCCCTACGCCATTGAGACGGCAGACCAAACGGCGGTGCTGCAAACCCAGGATCGGCAGGTGTTTTACCGGATCTTGCAGGAATGGGCCGAGCAGTCGTCGATCAAGCTGCGCTTCTCTCGCAAGATGGTCAGCAAAGTGCGGCGACGGTAGACCGCTAGCGCAGTCGATTCATGTAATTGCCCCACACGGCGGCAGCCTGGCCGCTGCTGCCGTAGGTGGGGCTGTTGTCGTCATTGCCCAGCCAAATGCCTGTAGTCAGATTAGCGCCCGGCAGAGAGCCCACAAACCAAAGGTCGCGGTTGTCGTTGGTGGTGCCCGTCTTGCCGCCTTCGCCCAGGCCCAGAAAGGCGCTGCGGCCGGTGCCGCCCTGCACTACGCCCTGGAGCAGGCCCACCAGGGTATTGGCGACAGGAGCCGGGATCGCTTCGATCTGGGCATCCCCCGCCTGACCAAACTCATAGATCACGCGGCAGGTCTGCACATCGTCAGGGTTGACACAGTCGCTGCTATCGAGCACCTGGAGCACTCCGTGAGGGCGGTTCCAGACGCCGTTATTTGCGATCGCAGCAAACGATCCCGTAATCTCCAGCGGCGTGACCTCGCTCTCCCCCAGCACCAGTCCCGGCGTTGGCCTCAGCTCCGACTCAATGCCCAAGCGCTGGGCTATCTGAATCACGTTGCGCAGCCCGGCCTCTTGAGCAATGCGCAGGGCCACCACATTCTCAGAGCGGGCCATAGCGGCGTACATATCTAGCGCCCCTCCGCCGGAGCGACAGCCCTCAAACTCCTGACCTTCCCAAACCAGGTTGCTGCAGCTGTAGGTCTGACCGGGGGAGGCTCCCTGCTCTAGAGCAGACGCATAGGCAAAGACCTTGAAAGTCGATCCCGGCTGACGCAGGGCTTGGGAGGCACGGTTGAATTGGCTGGTTTCGTAGTCCAAGCCGCCCACCATCGCCCGGATCGCCCCGCTGCCCGTATCTAGCGTGACCAGCGCCCCTTCCGAAAACGCCTGCTCCCGACCCGTGGTCTGAATCGCCTCCTCCAAGGAGGCCTCTGCCGCCGCCTGCGTGTTCAGATCCAGGGAGGTCAGCACAATGAAGTTGCCCTCCCGCGCCAGGGACTCCCCCAGCACCTGCTCTAGCTCGTCAAATACGTAGCTGTAAAAGTAGGGGGCGCGGGTGCTCTGCAGCTGCTCCCGGGCGTTTGGGCTGATCTCGATACGGGTGCGGCGGGCCCGGCGGGCATCCTCCTGGCTCACCATGCCCAGGGCCACCATACGGTCGAGCACTCCATCGCGGTACTTGATAGCCGCGTCGTAGTTTTGCACCGGGTTAAAGGCGTTGGGTGCAGGCAAAATGCCTACCAGGGTAGCGGCTTCCGACAGGGACAAATCCGCAGCGGACTTGTCGAAGTAAAAGCGCGCGGCATCCTCAAAACCGTAGAGATTGCCCCCCAAAAAGACTCGGTTGAGATAGAGCCGCAGCAGGTCGTTCTTGCTGTAAAACGTCTCTAGCTTGAGAGCAACAATCGCCTCTCGCACCTTACGAGCCGCCGAATCTTCGGTGCCGACGTACTCCCGGTAAATGCTGCGGGAGAGCTGCTGAGTAATGGTGCTACCCCCCTCTCGAATTTCGCCGCCGCGAATATTAGCCACCAGCGCCCGCAGGGTACCAATGGGGTCGACGCCCAGGTGCCAGTAGTAGCGCGAATCTTCCGAAGCGATGATCGCTTGGGGCAGATAGGGCGAGAAATCAGAAATGCGGGCTAGCTCCAGGTGCGCCTGGTTAGACTGCTGCCGCAGAGGCACCTGCTGCTGGCCTTCCTGGGCAAAGATCATCACGGGACCCCGCACCGACTCGGGCAGTGGCCGCATGGGAATTTTGGGCCACTCCAGGGCGACAATCCAGGTTCCTACCGCCAGCGATAGTCCAGTAAAGCCATAGAGGCCATAGCGAGCACCTTGTACATACCAGGGCGGCGGGTCAATATAGCGCAGAGTGACGGCATCGGTAAGTTCCGATGGCCCCAGGGTGATCATATCCCCGTGGTTGAGCACCGTTTTCTGAATCTTTTTCTTGCCCCGGTAGACACCGTTGGTGGAGTCTCGGTCTTTGAGGACAAAGGGCTCGCCGGGACGGGTGCGATCGCGCGTCAGCGTTACGTGCACCTGACTGACGATGGGGCTGGGCACGACAATATCGCTCTGCTGCGAGCTGCGCCCCAGAATATAGTGCTCACCCAACAGGGGATACACCGTTTCCTTATCGCCCACCGTCACCTGCAGGGCGGCGTTGCGTGCCCCCTTTTTAAGAGCCAGTTTGGAGAAATCAACTTGGGCAGCTTGAAACGCCTGGGTAATGCGCCCAAGGATTGTACGAGGAGGCGGGGAAGGCGAAGGCGGCGGCGAAGGCGAGGGAGGCGTCATCGGACGGAGCAGATCCCAACCGTGGGTACTGACCTATTCTAATCGCTAGATCCAGAACGTCTCGCCCTAGCGCTGGGATTTTTTGAGCTGCTGCTTGGCTGGCTGCTGGGCCCCCTACTGGTTAGATGAACTGCCTTTGCCAGCGCCATTGCCCCTTCCGTTCGCTGGCTGACGCAGAGCCGCAATTAGCAAACAGGCAATACCAATATTGATGCAGACGTCGGCAAAGTTAAAGATGGGGAACTGAATGAGGCGAAAATCTAGAAAATCAACGACCTCGCCCGCCAGAAGTCGGTCAATACCGTTGCCAAAGGCGCCGCCCAAAATAAATCCGTAGCCCGCCTGCTCCCAGCGGTTGGGCAGATTGACCCAAACTCCCAACGCCACCAGCCCCAGACTAACCAACAGCGACAGCCACTTGAGCCACTCGCCGTTTTCGCTAAACAGACTAAACGCAGCCCCAGAATTCGTCACATAGGTGAGGTGAAACACCCCTGGCCAAAGCGGCACCGTTTGCGGCGGGTTGGTCAGCTCAAAGGTTCTCACCACCCAAAGCTTGGTTAGCTGATCAAGCGCCAGACCCGCTACTGCGGCAATCCAAAACAAGTGATTGCGAACGACCATAAACTCAATAAAACAGGAGATGCCGCATCACAAAGGCTATCACAGCTACGGCGCAAACCACAGCTAGCTGGCCTGGTAACGGTTGAATTGAGTAGGTCAGCAGCAGCTCCCAGTAGGAGGCGCTAGCCGCCTGCAGCCAGCCCAGCAGGGAAGCGAGCGTCAGATAGATCAAGCCAAACCCGTGAATAATGCCCAACCCGCAAACGCTGCTTAGAGCAAGGCTCTCTAGCTTGGCGGGCTCACGAAATGCCAATCGACCACAGACCCATCCAGCCGGCACGAACCCAATCAGGTAGCCAAAACCCGGCTCTCGTACATAGCTCAGGCCGCCGCCTTGAGTAAACACTGGCAGCTCAAACACCTGAAACAAGATGAGCCCCAGAAACAGGTAAGCGATTTGGGACAGGGCTGCTGCATTTTTGCCGCCCAAGCAGCCAGTCAGCAGCACCGCCCCAACCTGAAACGTCACCCCCAAAGACTGGGCATGGAGCCCAGACTGCCCCCAATCCCAGGGTGCGTTGACGATAAACGTCTCCATCCAGGTCGCAGCAATGGTCAGGACTAGACCAATTAGCGCCCAGAGCAATTCAAACGGTGCCAGCACCCGTTGCGGTTTCACCACATCACGATTAGCAGGATCAACCATTCAGGGTAGCAGGGTTTTTGGTAGGCGAACCGGGGACGAAAAATTGGAAAAAGAGGTTGGCTACAGGGTGCAAGGTACAAGATGCAGGGATGCCGTAGAGCCTGTACCCTGTACCTGTCTCACTCCTTTCTCTGCTCTTCTCCTCTGCCCTCTGCTGCCGGCAACGCACTCCCACAGCGCTTACAAAACTGAGCGTCGGCATCGTGCAGCAGCAGGCCGCAGGTAGCGCAGGGAACTCTTACTGACTGGGTCACTTTGACAAATTCCCGAATGAGCTCCCCGATCTGAGTTGGAATAAGGGCGATGCCGGTCAGGATCATCATGATGGTCAACCCTCGCCCCACCTCAGAGAGCGGTGTGACATCACCAAAGCCCACAGTCGTCATGGTTGCGACCGCAAAGTAGACCGCATCTAAAAAGGTGCTAAACGCTGGGTTATGCCCATGCTCCACCTGAAAAATCAGGCCAGAGTAAATAAAAATAATTGTGGCCAGGGTAAAGATGATGCGGGTAACGATCAGGGTGTCGGTGCCGCTGATGTAGCCAAACAGCACCCGATCCTCAAAAAAGCGGATCAGCCGCAGCAGCCGCAGCCACCGCAGCAGCCGCAGGTAGCGCACATCCCAAAAGCCCACAAAGAAAGGCAAAATCGCCAGCAAATCGAGCAGGCCGTAGAGGCTAAAGGCGTAGAGCAGCGGGCGTTCTGCCGCCCACAGGCGTACCAGGTACTCGGCGGTAAAACCCACCATAATTACCCAGTCAAGCACGTTGAGCAGGCGATACAGATCATCGGGGATGGGGTAGGTTTCAATCGCAAAAATAGCGGCAGAGAGCAGGATGAGGGTTGCGATCGCGCCGTTTACCCACCGTCCTAAAGCCGTGTCGGTGTCGCTCAAATAGAACCGCACCTGCTGTCGCCAGTCCTGTTTCGGGCTCTGGCTCTGCACATCTTGTCCCTGCATGATCGCCTACTCTGACTTTTCAGTACCCAACGAAAAATTGGCTTAGAGATGCTCCAATGCCTACCTCCGGCATTTTCCCCGACCAAAGCTCTGGGCTAAGATGACGAAGCATCCCTGAACCCTACTGTATTGAACAGGGGCCTTAAACGGGTCAATGCCTTGGCGTAACCGCTTGCTCTATCCCATGTCAACAGCCCCTATTATCACCACGCTCAACGATTTTGCCCTGGTCTCAGCACCAGAGCTGCCGCCGTTGCACAATCAGCGGCCTCTACTGCTAGTCGGTCACGGCAGCCGCGACACTCAAGGGCGCGACTGCCTGCTTGAGTTTGCCGCTGCTTACCAAGCCCTAGATGCCTCTCGGCCTGTTATTCCCTGCTTTCTAGAGCTCACCGAGCCCTCCATTCAAGCAGGGGTTGATCAGTGCGTTGCCAAAGGCTTTACCGACATTTCGGTGCTGCCGATTTTGCTGTTTGCAGCGCGGCACAACAAGTTTGACGTCACCAACGAGTTAGACAGAGCCAGGGCTCGTCACCCGCAGGTGACTTTTCACTACGGCCGCCATTTCGGCATTACCCCGGAAATTCTCACCCTGTGGCAGGAGCGTCTGGCGGCGCTTGACACGCCTGAATTGAACCCCCAGGGCATTAGTCGGGAGGACACGGTGCTGCTGTTTGTAGGGCGCGGTGCCAGCGACCCCGATGCCAATGGGGATGTTTACAAGCTAGCCCGGATCCTCTGGGAGGGCAGCGGCTACAAAACCGTTGAGATTTGCTTTATCGGCATTACCCATCCCCGATTAGAGGAAGGCTTTCGCCGCGCCCGGCTGTACCAGCCAAAGCGCATTATTGTGCTGCCCTACTTTTTGTTCACCGGGGTGCTGGTCAAAAAAATCGCGATGGTCTCCGAGCTAGAGCAGGCTGCTTATCCAGAAACCTTAATCACCTGCCTGCCGGAAATGGGCATTCACCCCCAGCTGCTGCAGATCCTACGGCGGCGTGAACTCGAAACCCAGCTGGGCCAGGTGCAAATGAACTGCGAGATGTGCAAGTTTCGTCTTGCAGCCCGCGGCAGTGGCGAAGTTGGGCATAGCCATGGTCATGACCATGATCACGGGCACGGCCACGATCACGGGCACGGGCATGGGCATGACCATAATCATGGGCATGATCATGGACACGGGCATGGGCACGGGCACGATCATTCTGGACAGGCAGTAGATCCCTTTGCCCAGCCGCAGCAGTACCACGAGCGGGCCTGGCTAGTCCCCTAATAGCCCAGCGCTGAGATGTACGGTAGACAAAGGTGTGGGTCAGCAGCGCCCTGAAGAGGAAGCCGCAGCCTCCTGGCATAAGGTGCTGTTAAGCTAGTTGCCGGAGTTGTGCCGCTACCTAGCCAATCCTTACTGCCGTCTGTCCTCTGCTGAGTGTGTTCTATGGCTGCTTTTACCCCCGGCGATCGCGTTCGTTTGATCGCTCTGCCCGCCTACTTTAAAACTGCTGACTCTATGCCCATGCTGCGGCCGCCGGACGTGCTGCAGGTGGGCGATGAGGGAATCATTTTGGATCGCCGCGCAGGCGGCTACTGGGGTGTTCGCTTTGGGCGAGGTGCTTTTCTAGTCGATAGTCAGTACCTGGAGCAGATTCCCAGTGCCTAATTGCCAGTAATTGGCTTCAGCTGCTGCTGGGGCTTTGTCATGCTCTTGTCGGGGATTGGAGGAAAAACGTTGTGCAGCCTTGGAATTGCTGCGCTCTCCTAGTTGCGGAGGTTATTGCTTGGGTGGCAGCCCCCCAAACCCCCCGGATGGAGGGCGGGCGCGCCCTCCAAACCTCCTCCGCTAGGAGTCCCCAGCATCGGCATTACTTCGCTGGTTCAGTGGAGTCTGGGTAGAAGTGTGCAAGCCCTCCTGTTTTCGGGAGGCTACCTGTTTATCAAACCTGTCTCAACCACCGCATATCAGGATCACCGAACTGCCTCTCGCTTCCCACCGTTGCGCCCTTGCGAAGGGGTTTGGGGCAAGATTGTTTCCCCAAGCAGCGGAAGGGGAAGGCCCCGGGCAAAGACTTGGAGCGAAGGCAGAACCACTCGCCCAATGAGTATTCTGCTGCCGCAGAGCTGCTTTGCTCAGTTGTTGCAAAGGCTATTGCTTGGGTGGCGATCCCCAAAATTGGAACGACCCATCCCATTTGTCATGACACAGCACTAGCTGTCATTCAAGAACCGTGACCCGGGCATCTCATGCTCCAGGCGGTAGGCTGCCTTGGCTTGGATCTGAGCCGCTCATCAGGCGAGCGCGCATAGCAGCCAGTTCGGCATCAATCTCATCAGGCTCCTGTTCCAAGGCCTTGAACCGCCGCTCCAGGCTGTCCCCAGCATTAAGTTCGGCTACGGCTTCAGAGCGGGCTTCCAGATCCATTACCCGCTCCTCCATGCGATCAAAAGCGGCAATAGCCCCCGGCGTACCGACCTGCCCAATCATTTCTTGAATGCGGGCACTGGCAGCAGCAGAGCGAGCGCGGGCAATGTACATATCCTTTTTGGTCTTGGCCTCAGAAATCTTACCCTCCAGCAGCCGCATGTTTTCCTTGAGCTGGGCCACAACGTCCCGCTGCTGAGCAATCTGGGCATCCATGGCGGTAGCGGTGTCGAGGTAAGTCTTGCGGCGGGTCAAGGCTTCTCGGGCCATAGCGTCTTCACCTTTTTGCAGCGCTAGCTGAGCCCGGTTGTACCACTCCTGGGCTGTCACCTTGGCCTGCTCACTCTGGCGCTCGGTGCGCTTTTGAGTTGCGATCGCTTGGGCCACTGCCTGCCTCAGCTGGATCAGGTTGGCCTGCATTTCTTCAACAGCCTGCTCCAAAACTTTCTCGGGGTCTTCGGCCTGATTGACCATACTGCCAAGATTGGCGCGGATGACCCGTGAAAGGCGATCTAGCAGCCCCATGACAAATTCCCCTTCCTAAATGCTTCTTAGAATCTGCGTTCTGCTTAGAAGCATAACAGGGGGACTTGCAAACGTGGGCAGTGACTCAAGCCACGGTTGGATTAAACCACTGTCGATATTTCTATCGTCTTTTAGGGCTGATACACCTCAGCCGGAATGCCCTGCTGCTGGAGTTCCTGCACTAGGTCCTGCGCCGATGACTCCTGCTCAAAAGCACCCATCTGAATGCGGGCTCCCGCGGGAAAGTTGCGCACATAAGCCTCACCCACAGCACCACGGGCATTGGAGAGGGACTGGTCACCCGTGTAGTCTGTCACTACGTAATAGCTAGAGGCTGCTGGCGCTGCCGGAGCCGCCGCTGTTGAGCTAGGGGCCGGTAGAGGTGGCGGGGCAGCCGTCACCGGAGCAGGGGTAGCTGGGGCCGGAGTAGCTGGACGCGCTGGCGCGGCTGGACGAGCCGGAGCCGCCGCTGTGGGCGGAGCTGCAGGAGCTGGACGAGCCGGGGCCTGCACCGGACGCACAGTTGCGGGCACTGTAGACGGGGGGCGACTAGGCGCGCTGGGAGCCGTTTGCACTGGAGCTGTTATGGTTGGGCGGGCAGGGCTAGTAGACCCCGGAACCACAGCGGTCGAATTGGCAGGGCTAGGGGCCGTAGACGGTGCCGCCATCGTCAGAGGCGTCGAAGCCAGCGTAGGCGTCTCAGGGGTAGTGGGTAGGGTACTCAAGGTGCTGAGGTTGAGATCCACAAACTCCTGCTCTGAGAGGTCGGGGCCCAACCCGTCCAAACCAGGCTTAAAGGTACTACTAGCGGCAGTTTCTGCATCACTCGCAGGCTGTCCCCGTAGTGACTGCACAGCTGGGTGGTTCCAGAGGTGACCAATGGCCTTAGGATTGGTCAGCAGGTAACCTACGCTGGCGCTGCTGACTAGCAGTAGCAGCAGCGCGCCCATACCTAGCGGCGTTGCCAAACGGCGGGCGAGCGGCGGGCTATATACTGTGTCATCGTCACGGGTGAACGGCTCCTGGGCCGCGGCGCTTCTCAACAGCGCTTCTGTCGTTTCTAAGTAGTCATCAGGAATAGTCTGGTAGTGCGTTAGAGCAGCTTCAGCAGTACCTTCCGGCGAATCTAAACCGTCAGGCTCAGCGCCGTTTAGCTGGGAGTCTGCCGCCTCAGTACGGGTTAAGGAGGTTCCCGCCGCTACAGCTGCAGCAGTCAATCGGGGATTCGGGGGTAAAGGGGGAGGTAGGGGCTGACCAGGAGCAGAAGCTGCATTTTCTGCTGGAGCCGTCTGGTCGGCTTGGCTCTCCACCCGAATCAAGTCAATGGGTTTACGGCGGCGCCGAAAGGCTAGACCCCGAGGCGTCGGCACAGTTAGGGCTCCCTGGCGGCTCTGGCGATAGCGCATCAACTCAGTTTCGAGATCAACCGAGAGGCACTCTAGAGCCCGCTGCAGGGGCAGCTTCAGAGCCCCGGTGCTGGTAGGGGCAGCAGGCGTTGGCAGTGAGGCGAGGGATTCCCTGGGCATAATGGCCACTCTATCTGCAATAGCTGAGGTGGAAGAGACTCAGACCATATGTTACTGATTTCTGTTGACTTGACAAGCGGTTTAGCTAAGATTGAGCACTTCTTAAAGAGATTGTCCTATTGAGGCCTCAATAATCCGTTCTATCGGTTCTAAAGAAGCTGGCTGGCGCTATGGTAATAGGACGAAATCATCAGAACCTAGAACGTTTTGTAACGACGACGTTTTGTGGCGATACAGGCGCCGGGGACCCCAAACAATGCCTTTAGATGCGCTTGGCCAGGTTATTCGGCAGCTCGAAAATCAGCCCCAATGGCACGGTCAGCGTCAGTTTCGGCGCGTACTAGACTGCTGGCCGCGCGTGGTAGGCCCTTCCGTTGCGGTCCAGACTCAACCGGTGCGAATTGCGCAAGGCGTTCTGTTTGTTGCCGTCATCAACTCGACTTGGGGGCAAACCTTAACCTTTGAGCGGCTGCGCATTTTAGAAAAGCTCAATGCTCTGATCGCGCCGCCCCTTAACGATATCCGCTTTTCAACTGCCGACTGGTTTCGCAGATCTCCAAACCAGCGGGGGCAAAATCGCTCGGAAGACCCCGAGCAATCCGAAGTTTCGGGGCTGGTGCGATCGCATCCCAGCTACCTCCCCCCTGATCCAACCGCCATACCTGTAGAAAAGAGCCCTAGCTCTCCTCCCCCTGACACAGCGCTAGAAGCCTTTCAGCGGTGGGCCCAGCAGCGCCAGCAGGCAACCCGCCATCAGGCACACTGCCCCCAGTGCAGCTGCCCCTGTCCGAGCGGCGAGCTTAAGCGCTGGTCCGTGTGCAGTCTCTGTGCGGTCAAAGCTTGGCAGTAGACTTGCTGTCGCTCGTCGAGATACTCCTCTAGGCAGCGTTTCAGCTTCCTAAGCGCTGTATCTAGACCCGCCTCACTTCATCTATCGCGATAGCCACTGGAAAGCGATAGCCACTGAAATTAGAACGAGGTGCAGAGGTGAAACCCTTGACTGGGGGCAAAGCCCACACCCCTAAAAATAGATGTCCTAAGCAACGTGGCGACAGCCATAACTCAATCTGGCTGGACTAGCGGCCTGGTCATTAGTACTGAATCGGGAGCGTAGCCCAGCTTTTGGTAGAGCCGCAGGGCGGGTTCGTTGCTGCTGAGCACCTGCAGAGCAATCTGTCGGTCGCCCCGCTCTTGGGCCCACTGGTGGCCTTGCTGCAGCAGGACTGTCGCCAATCCCCGACGCCGGTGCTGAGAGTCGACAAACAGGAGCAGCACATAGGCGTGACGCTCGCCGCTACGCTGGTCTATGGCATTTCCCAGCCAAAGACAGGCTACCGGATCAGCCGGACGCTCCCCTGATGAGCTATCGACATCAACCCACCACAGCGGGGTGTCTCGGGACAAATGCTGCTCTACTGTGGCGGCTAAATGGGTCAACGGCTGATTCGGACTGATCTCAGCGTGGGTACGCCGCATAAATTTAACCAGCAGGGCTCGATCCAAGCTCGATCCTCGACGCAGTGAGTATCCCGCAGCAAGGTTCATGGCCGTAGCGCTGCTCCGAGACAATCGTTAAGCACCAACAGCTTAAGCGGATTTATCAGGTTGCCCATGCAGCAGCATAGAGATATCGGGCGGCAGGATATCGTCCTGTGCCGATAGATCAGGCGCCGCAGGGGCTTCTAGCGTTTCGACGGGGGCAGGAGCCATCATGTCACTGGGTAAAAAGGTGCGGGCGCTAACGGCAACCATCGCCACCACAAAAATGAGAACAATAAACAGCGGGGCAATATAAGCGCGAAAGAAAGCCATAGGGCAAGCCAAGAAAGAATGAGACGGGGTCAAGGCAACGAAGCCGGCTTTATGAAGCTAGCTTTGTGGAGCTGGCTTCCCGTGAAAATCGTGGACTTACGACCGTAGCGGTGAAGTCGTGTTCACGTTTTGTTACACCTTCTCTAATCTTACATGGCGTCGGTATAATCCCTCCTCCCTCTCTAGCCAGGCTCTGCCCCAACTTGACTGTCTTTTCCAACACGCTAAGGCACGCGACTTATAGCAACCCCAGCAAACTCCCTAGGGGAAAACCCTAAGCAGCTCCCGCAGAAGCTCGGTAACCGATGTAAATGCTAAGTAAATCTGTCATGTTTATTCAGTAAAATCCCCCATGCGGACGATAGCATTCGCTAAGCTAGGGAATATCGCTTATCCGGTCCTGGCAAGCTTTTGCACATCGAGTAGGCGTCTCCTGATGGGGTTGCCCCCGGCCAGTGGCCGGGGTTTTTATTTGCCAGTGCAGCATCTCCGGACAGGTCTTCAAATTAAACACTGACCTTTTCAGCATCCTTTTATGGGGATTTATCGGGGCAGGCCAGTATACACGGGGCTTTTGTAACTGGCATCTCTCTAGCTAGCCGGCACGGGAATAATTAGAGCTAATACTTCTAAAGTTTGAAAAGTTCCCGCTCGGCTTTCTTTCCCGTAATGCCTATGTCGTCTATTGACCCCGCTCCGATCGCGCCTGGAGATGACCCGCTACACGCCCTGCACCAGCAAAACCAGAAGCTACAGCAGCAGGTGAGCCAGCAGGCGCTCTGGCTGCAGGGACAGGCGGAGCGCGATCGCATTCTCTACAGCACAGCGCTGCGCATCCGCGAGTCTCTTGATTTAGACACCATTCTGGCGACGACTGTAGAGCAAGTGCGCCAGCTGCTGCAGACTGACCGCGCTCTAATTTATCAGTTTGAGGCTGATTGGAGTGGGCAGGCGGTGGTAGAAGCTATTAGCCAACCCAACTGGTCGCTCTTAGGACGATCAATTCGCGATAAGTGCTTTGAGGCGCAGTGGCTCAGGTCTTACCAGGAGCGCAAGTCTAGAGCGATTGAAGATATTCACAGCGCCGCCCTCAATGAGTGCCACGTTCGATTTCTAGAGCAGTTCCACGTGCGAGCCAACCTGGTGGTGCCTATCCTGGTTCATCAATCGCTGTGGGGACTGCTGATTGTTCACCAGTGTTCTGGAACCCGCCAGTGGCAGCCCTCGGAGGTAGATTTTTTAGAGCAGCTAGCGGTGCAGGTAGCTATTGCCATCACCCAGGCCCTGCTGCTGGAGCAGCAGCAGCAGAGCAACCGCAGGCTGGCGGCCGAAGTTGCTGAACGGCAGCGCCTGGCTCTGGCCCTACAAACTGCCAACGATACGCTCCAGGATGTCCTTAATAGCGCCGTGGCCGCTATTAGCAGTTTCCGGCTAACGCCGGATTTCACTTGGACGGCTGACTATTTCTCCATGGGCCACCAGGATATCTTTGGCTACTCTGTAGCCGAGTTTGAAGCCCATGCTGACCTTTGGGCATCGCTGGTGCATCCAGAAGATGCGGAGCGGATCATCACCGCCACTTCAGAGGCTCTGCTGGGCGGCCGCAGCTGCACCGTCGAATACCGGTTTCGCCACGCCCAAGGGGACTGGCGG
>DATNQE010000126.1:0-2702 GCA_036702895.1 Trichocoleus sp.
CGTCTCCGGAGGAAGTAGACGTCAGGGAGTGCTCGCGGAGTGTCTCCGAAGAGGGCAGAGAGGATAGGGCGTTTCTTGGAGGCTCGGTAGAACCCTCGAGGTCAATAGGATATGAGCCCTGATGCCCCCATGTACCCATGCCTGCCGCCTCAACCCGCTCTAGCCGCACCTCAATCCGACCGCCCTCAGGGGTAAACTTCACCGCATTCGAGAGCAGGTTCCAAACAATCTGCTGCAGGCGCGCTCCGTCCCCAATCACTGAAGCAGCTTCTGGGTCAAGGGCTTGGGCAATGTGCAGATGTTTGGCATCGGCAGCGAGCTGCACCGTCTCTAGAGCGGCTTCAACCGTGTGAACCAGGTTGACTGGCCCCACATGCAGGGCCATTTTGCCGCGCAAAATGCGGGAAATGTCGAGCAGATCTTCGATGAGCTGGGTTTGCAGCTTGGCGTTGCGCTCGATCGTCATCAAGCCCTGGCGGCTGGCCTGCTCGCTCAGGCGGCGCTCTTGCAGCAGCTTGGCCCACCCCAAAATTGGGTTGAGGGGCGATCGCAACTCATGGGAAAGCACCGCTAAAAACTCATCCTTGATGCGGTTGGCCGTTTCGGCCTCCTCCCGCGCCGCGCGCTCACCCTGCAGCAGGCGCTCGCGCTCGGCTTCCGCCTGCAGGCGCTCGGTGACATCCTGCCAGATCAGCATAATTTCAACCACCTCGCCGCTCTCGTCACAGAGGGGAGCCGCCGAAACATCAACCGCAACATAGCTGCCGTCACGACGGCGGCGGTACGTCTCTACCGTATGCACAGTTTCCCCCTGCCCAACGGTCTGGCGCAGTTGCAGGCATTCATCCTGCTTCTCCTCTGGCACGATGGGCAGCGGCTTGCCTAAAACCTCGTCCTCAAACCAGCCAAATAGCTCGGTGGCCGCTGGGTTCCACAGACGCACAGTGCAGTCGAGCGCAATCACCACGATGGACAGCGGCGAGGCATCAATCAGCGTGGCCAGGGTTTGGTTGGTCTGCTCCAGGGCCTGCTCTGCCTGTTTGCGCTCGGTCACATCGATAAATAGACCGTCCCACACGGAGCCTTGATCGATAGCCATTGGGGTCGATCGGCCCTGAATCCACTTCAATTGCCCAGAGGGCGTAATCACCCGGCCTTCCCAGCGCCAGGGCAGGAAATTTTTGGCAGTGTAGTTAACAGAGGCATGAAACGACGTCAGGTCCTCAGGGTAAAGCAGTTGAAAAAAGGCGTTAGCGTCTGCCATTAGGGCTTCAGGCTCTAGCTCCAGCAGCTTCAGGGCCCCCGAGCTGACAAAAGTGAAGCGTGGCCCCCCCTCATCAAAGGGAGCATAGCGATACACCATGCCCGGCACGTTAGAGACAAAGGCCTGGAAGGTGGCTTCTCGCTCTTTCAGGGCCGTCTCAGCCCGTTTGCGTTCGCTGATGTCGCGCCAGTAGATGGAGAGCCCGCTGGAGGAAGGAAAAGCCCGCACCTCTACCCAGATATTCAGCGGCGCATAATATTGCTCAAACTCCGTGGGCACCTGCTCCTCCATGGCCCGGCGATACTGCTGCTCAAACGCAGTACCGGCCAGGTCGGGATAGGCCTCCCACTGAGTCTTGCCCAGCACCATCTCGGGCGTTTTCTTCATCAATTCGCTGGAGGCGCGGTTGAGATAGGTGAAGCGAAAGTCTGGATCAAGGGCTACAAAGCCGTCAGTGATGCGATCCAAAATACTGTTGAGCTGTCGGTTGGCCTTGAGCAGGGCAGCCTCCGACACCTGCAGCCGATCGGCTGAGCGCTTAGCCGATCGCCAAGCTCGCTGCTGGGCTCCGGTCAGGCCAAACAAAATCAGGCTGACAATGCCGCCGATGACAACGATAAACGGTACTAGGCGGCGCTCTGAAGCGGCTTCTAGAGCGGCGTTTCCAGTAAATACAAAGGTCCAAGGGCGTCCCGCCACATAGAGCACCGTCGTCTCCTGAAGCCAAGGCGGTAGGTTGGCCCGAGTGGCCTGGTCCTGATCGCGATTAGAGCGGTGCAGCAGGTTCTCTGGGCGAATCTCTAGACCGTCGTAAATCTCAAAGTTCACAAGCAAATCGGGTCGCTTGCGCAGACTGCCCTTGATTAAGTCGTCAACTCGAAAGGGGCTATAGATAAACCCTCGCAGCTGAGAACGGCGATCGCTGACGTCAGCCGGGACGCTGCCACCTTCGTAAACAGGCAGATAAATCAAAAAGCCCGCCTGCTTTTCAGGGTCGATTTCCTGCACCAGCGTCACTCGGCCAGAGGCTGACGGCAGGCCCGTATCACGAGCTTTTTCCATAGCGGCCCGGCGCACGGGCTCAGTAAACATGTCATAGCCGATAGCGGCCTGATTGCGCCGATCCAGAGGCTCTAAATAGACAATGGCGTGGTACTCATCCCGAGGAGCAGCAGGCCGTAGGGTAACGGTGGAGCTGCCCTGTAGCCGTGGCCGAGCCGTTGACCCTGAAACCTCATCTGCCGACAACCGCACGGAAAAGCCAATACCTTGAACGCCTGGGTATTGCGTTCGTAGTCCCAGAGGACGAATAAACGCTCTAAATTCGTCCTCACTTACCCGCTCCTCCACATCAAATAGGCCTCGGCCTGCTCGCAGCAGAGCAACATAGGTATTCAGGCGTTCTTCGATATTGGCTTGGGTGCGCTGAACGGCATTG
>DATNQE010000132.1:0-2575 GCA_036702895.1 Trichocoleus sp.
GAGATCCGCGCCAACCGTCCCCGCACCTTCTCTATGGCCTAATCAGGAGATGTCCCATGTTTAACACGAAAACGCAGATCGAGACCAACTCCCACACGCCCCCAGCGCCAGCAGCTTTTCTAGAGATCGAAAACCTGGTTAAGGCCTATCCCAAACCCCAGGGCGGGCACGCAGTTGTGCTCGACAACATCAACCTGACCCTGGGAGAGAACGAATACATCTCCATCGTGGGGCACTCAGGCTGCGGTAAATCGACTTTGCTGCGCCTGGTCGCCGGACTAGAAAAAATCAGTGCTGGCACCATTCGCATGGAAGGCAAGGACATCCGCAGACCTGGCTCAGACCGCATGGTGGTGTTCCAGCAGTACTGTCTGCTGCCCTGGCTAACGGTGCGCCAGAACATTCGGCTGGCGGTGGACGAGGTGTTTGAGAACCTGCGTCCGGCCGAGAAAGCCAACCTGGTCAACGAGCACCTAGCCATGGTGAACCTGACGGCTGCCGCTGAGAAATACCCAGACCAGATTTCGGGCGGTATGAAGCAGCGGGTCGGCATTGCCCGGGCCCTGGCCGTGCGGCCCAAAGTGCTGCTGATGGATGAGCCCTTTGGGGCGCTCGATGCGCTGACGCGGGGCAAGCTGCAGCAGCAGGTGCTCGACATTTGGGAGAACCACCGTCAGGCCGTGATCATGATTACCCACGACATCGATGAGGCGATCTACATGAGCGATCGCATCGTCCTGATGACCAACGGCCCCGAAGCCACCATTGGCGAAATTTTAGAGGTGCCGTTTGCCCACCCCCGCAATCGCGAGGAAATCCGCCACGATCCTCGCTACAAAGAGCTGCACGCCAAAGCCCTGGACTTTCTGTATCACCGCTTTGGCCACGACGATTAGAACGATTAACCGCAGCAGCACCGCTGATTGATCGGGTATTGCGGTGCTTTGGGCAGTCAGCCGTCAAGTTGACTGCCTGAAACTAGCGGCCTACAGCCACCAGGCGCTCCACCGACGCCTCAAAGTTAATCGTGGGCCCAACGGGAACAATGCGGCTAGGGTTCAGCTCAGGCAGCCCTGCGTAATAACCTCGCTTGACGTGGTCAATGCTGCACCAGGACTTGACCCCCGGCTGCTGGTAGAGATCGCGGCAGTAGTTCCAGAGGTTGGGGTAGTCCACCAGCCGCTTAAGGTTGCACTTAAACAGGCCGTGATAGGCCAGATCAAAGCGAAATAGGGTGGTAAACAGGCACCAGTCGGCCAGGGTGATTGAGTCGCCGCAGAGGTAGGGCTGCTTTGCTAGCACGGTTTCCCAGTGGTCGAGCGCTTGAAAAAGCTCGGTAACTGCCTGCTCATAGGCAGCTTGGGACGACGCAAAGCCGCTGCGGTACACGCCGTTGTTGATGGGCTGATAGATAGCATCAAGGGTCTGGTCAATTTGCGATCGCAGCTCCACTGGGTAAAAATCCACTGAGTTCTCAGCAAACGCGTTGAACTCTGAGTTAAGCATTTGAATAATTTGGCGCGACTCGTTGTTTACAATCGTCTGCGTCTGCTTGTCCCACAGCACAGGCACCGTTACGCGCCCGGTGTAGGTGGGGTTGGCCTTGACGTAGATTTGCCAGAGGTATTCGGCCCCGTTGACGCTATCGGGAATGCAGCCCGGCCAGTCAGAGAACTTCCAGCCCTGCTCGCTGATGACCGGGTCCACAATGGAGAGCCCAATGATGCCGTCTAAGCCCTTTTGCGATCGCAGCAGCACGGTGCGGTGAGCCCAGGGGCAGCCCAGGGAAACGTACAGGTGGTAGCGCCCTGGCTCGGCCTTAAATCCACTGGAGCCATCGGCCGTGACCCAGCGGTGAAACTGTGTCGGCATTCGCTGAAACTGGCCCTTTTCATCCCGCTCGGTCCATTCGGTCGTCCACTTGCCGTCAACTAACTGTCCTAGTGCCATGGGGATCTCCTTAATAAGTTTTTACGGTGCGCCTTGAGTCGGTTAAGAACGCTGCCTCAATCAGCTGCCTTAGTCAGCCACTTCAGTCAACCGCTTTAATCAAAGGCGTAAGCGGCCATGCTGAACACGCCGTAGGTGTAGCTGTGGTGTATTTGCCTCCCCTGCCCCTGCTCACCTGCGGCTCCTAGAGCCACAAACAGCGGCAGCAGGTGTTCCTCGGTGGGGTGATTGTCAGCGGCATGGGGGGCTAACTGGCGGTAGTTCAAAAGGTTGGGAACGGCGTGCTGTGCGATCGCATCTTCCAACCACTGATCAAACGCTACGACCCATTCGGGTGGGGCCGCTTCATAAGCAGAATTGAAGGCCCAGAGGTTGTGCGTGGCAGCGCCGCTAGCTAAAATCAACACCCCCTCATCCCGCAGTGGCTCCAGCGCCCGTCCCAGCATTAAATGATGCTCTGGTCCTAGTCCTGGCTGAATCGAAAGCTGCGTCACGGGGATCTGGGCCTCTGGGTAAGCCAGCATCAGCGGTGTCCAAACTCCATGGTCGAGGCCTCGACTAGGGTGTGTTTCGGCCTGTAGTCCGGCATCACTCAGCAGCTCAACGACTCGCTTTGCCAAATCGG
>DATNQE010000137.1:0-2395 GCA_036702895.1 Trichocoleus sp.
GGCTCTGGGACGGCGCTCACCCATTTGGAAGGGAGAGACCCTCCAGGTAGACGATTTGGTGCTCGATTTTTCAACCCTGGTGGCGTCGCGCGGGGAGCAGAGCGTGCAGCTCTCAACCCGCGAATTTCAGCTGCTAGAGTACTTCATGCGCCATCCCCGCCAGGTACTCTCGCGCGACCAGCTAGAGCAGGCCTTGTGGGAGTGGGGCAGCGAACCTGAGAGCAACGCCATTACCACGCTGGTGCGGCGGCTGCGACAGCGGCTGCAGAAGGTGGGGGCAGCCGCCTGGCTGGAGACTGTCTATGGCATGGGCTACTGCTTCAGCAGCGATCCTTCTGGCGATGTTTGACCGCAGCCGCCACAACATTGCCCGCTGGCTGACCCTGTCAATGGGCAGCATTTTAGTCATTTTTGCCGCCGCAATTTACTACCAGCGGGTAGCTGATCGCTTAGCCCAAAGTGATCGCTTGCTCTACTCCAAGGCCCGAGTGATGGCGGCCAATGTTGAGTACAAAACGCGATCGCAACAGGAGCAGATCAACCTCAGCCATGTGCCCTATCTGGGCCGGTACTCACCGCCCCTAGATAGCTCTTTGAGCTACGCCCGCTGGTACACCCTCACCGGTCAGCTGCTGCAGTTTTACGGCTCTCAACCCCCCGACCTTTTGACGGCTGGTGCAGCATTTGAAACTGTGGAGCTTGACGCAGTCCGTCTGCGCCAGCTGACCCTGCCGGTCACTGCAGGCGAGCAGACCATTGGGTATTTGCAAATCGCCATGCCGCTGACCCAGACCGAGACCGACCTGAGGAACTTCCTATGGGTGTTGGTGGTGGCAGTGCCGCTGGGCCTGGGCTTGATTAGCCTCACCAGCTGGCTGCTCGGAGGCTTGGCTATGCGGCCCATTCAGCAGGCCTATCGTCAGCTGCAGCGCTTCACCGCCGATGCCTCCCACGAGCTGCGTGCTCCCCTGGCCGCTGTGCTTAGCAATGCTCAAGTAGGGCTGCTGGCCCCGGTAGACCAGGGCGAAGCCAAACACACGCGGCTGGAAAACATCGCCGAGCTCACCAAGTCGATGAACGTACTGGTGGGCAATCTCTTGTTTCTAGCGCGGCGGGCTGGTCGACTCACCCCGGATTTGATCAAGCCGGTCAACCTCAATCGGCTGCTAAAAGACATTCACACGTCCCCATCGGTGCAGGAGGCAGGGCAGCACGTAACGCTGAAGCTGATGCTGCCCGACGAAGCGATTGTGGTGCAGGGCAATGCAGACCTGCTGCACCAGGCCATACTCAACCTGGTAACCAACGCCTGTAAATACACCGCCGAGGGCGGTCTGGTTTGGATGCGGCTGGTGGGGCTTTACCACTGCAACCTGATCCAGGTAGAAGATACGGGCGTTGGCATTCCGCCGGAGGACTTGCCCCACATTTTTGAGCGGTTTTACCGGGTTGACCAGGAGCGGACCCGAAAAAAAGGCGGCTCAGGACTGGGCCTTGCGATCGCACAGCAAATCGTCGAAGCCCACGGTGGCCGCCTCACCGTCACCAGCCAAATGGGCAAAGGCTCTCTCTTCCAAATCGAACTGCCGCTGTAAATTCCCTATCAAATGGCAGTGCCTTTGCGTGTAACCAATCGGTAGGGTGAGCAGTACCTACCTTCCGCTCCCTTCCGGTGCTTGTCATTTGCCTGTCATCTTTGCCTCTGAACATAAACGTATCCCCACTGCGATCGCTCCAGGAGCGCCTACCCCATGTCTCCACTACGAACCCCTTCCCAAGCAGACACCCGATACCTCGCCCTACTTGAGCGCAGCCGCAAAAAAGCGATCACGGCTTTAGGCGGCTGCTTTTTGACCGTGCTTTGCCTGCTGCTCGTTGCAAACTCGCTCCAGCGCACCTACAACCGTGAGCCGCTCTCCAGAGGCTATGACGTCATTGGGCTGCTGCTGGGCGCCAGCGGCTTTGTCACGGTGCTGGGTGGTGGCCTGTCTACGTGGCTCGCCATCGACACTACCACCGAGTACCGTCGCATCAAGCGGGAACAGGCACAGGAGCGCCTTGAGCGGTAGCGCCGAGCTAGGAATTGGCCTCGCCGCGCAGCGCCTCTAGATCGAGCAGGCTAATCAACACCCCTGCAATCGGAATTGAGAGAAAAACGCCCACGAGCCCAGCCACCCGCGCCCCCACCAGCAGGGCAAAGAACATCACCACCGGGTTCATATTGATTGAGCCTTGCATAATGCGAGGCATGAGCAGGTTTTCCTCCACCTGCTGAAGCAGAACACAGCCTACCAGCACCTTGAGGCTGAGCAAAATGCCCTGGGGCAGGCTGATCAAACACACTAGGCTAATGCCCAGCGTGGCCCCGATGCCAGGAATGAGATCAAACACGCCT
>DATNQE010000139.1:0-5868 GCA_036702895.1 Trichocoleus sp.
CGGGTCGTTCCTGGTCAATGATGGTGCGCACCAGGGTCCCATCCACAGCGACGCCCTCAGGCGGACGCAGCGTCACGGTGAAATGAAACCCCTGCCCCCCGCCAAACACCGTGCTCTCGTGAAACGCTGAGTCACCAAACACAGCGCCCTGCCGCGAGGGCTCCACGATGCTGATGTGGCGCTCGCTCTCAGGGGTTTCTGCCGCGTCTAGGGGCAGTCCGGTGGCCAGGTGCAGGTATAGCCGCAGGCCGTAGGCCGTACCCCGCCAGCTGTAGAGCTCAACGGCGTGGTGGATCAGCTGGCGCTGCTGTTCCCAGGTGAGGTGGGGCAGGCTGCGCCAACCCACCCAGTGGGCCAGGAAGCCCAGCATGGCTTGAGGGGCAAGCAGCGGGTTGAGGTAGGCCCAGAGGCTAAACCAGGTCTCAACACTGGGGCTAAAGGTGCGCTCGACCAGAGCCATCAGCCGACCGACCAGATCAATTTCTTGATAAACCTGGGGCAACAGCTTGAGGTAAGGACTCTGGGGCCGCACCAACAGGGTCAGCTGCTCCGAGGTGACGCCCTCTAGCTCATCGGTTTGGGTGTAGCTGTACACGTCTAGCCGCCCAGAATAGTTTAGGGGGCGGCTGGCGGCTGGGAGAGCTTCCGTCAGGGTCTCAAAGAAATCAGCAGGGGCCTGAAATGCGATCGCAACATCCCGGCGGCCGCCCGCGGGCACCTCATAGGGCTCGAGATCGCTCAGGCACCACGCCTCAGGAAAGCTGCCCGTAACCCGAACGACAAAGCGTAGCGGGTGATCGGTCTGGTTTCGCAGCCTTAGGAGCAGTTCATCTGGCTCCCCGGGATGCAACAGCAGATTGACTGCCTCCGGGGCAGTGCTGGCAATGTCGTCGGACGCTGGAGACAAGGCCGCGCCATAGGCGAGACTGACATCGGCCAGCCGCATCGGCACCAAATCAAGGGAGGCGGTGGGCGGAAGAGACTGCACCATGCCTACCCCTCCATCACAACGCTAATCGTGTGGCCCGAGTTGAGCACAGGGTCTTGCCAGGAGCAGATCACGCCGTGGAGGCCGGGGTTGATGCTGGGAGAGGGCGGCAGCCGCAGCCAGCGCTCGCCCTGCCGCTGCCACTTAAACAGCTGCACCGCGCCCAGGTAGCGAATGCCGGGACTGCTCTGCAGCAGCGACACAATATCCGACTGATAGAGCACCTGGCCCAGGAGCCAGCCCTGCTGATTGCGCCCCCCCGTTATCGGGTTGAGAAACTGGTAGAGCATCGTTTGCAGGCGACGGAGGATCTGGGTCTGGGCCTCGGGGTCTCGCCAGGTTGGGTCAAGGGCAATCTCAGTCTGCACCGTAACGCCGACGAAGTCCGGCTCCTGGCACTGGATCTGGGTGCCCAGCAAGCGCCGCTTGTCGAGGAACTCCAGCACCTGTCGCTGCAAGCTGGGCGTGAGGGCAAACCGCTCTGGGGCCAGCCCCTGCCCCTGTTGCAGCAGATCCAGATTCACGTGCGGGATGAGCACCAACTTCATCACGCCGGGCTGATCTGGCGGCAGGCAGTGGGCCCGAGCAACGGCTCCCTGGCCGCCCTGCAGCGCCAGATACTCAAAGTCTTCTACAGTGACGGCCCGATTGCGGGTGCGCAGCAGCTGGGGCACTCGCATGGCAGCCTGTTCTAGCGATTCGGCATCGGCCCCATGCCGGGCCGGGCTGTGGTTAGTGACCGAGGCCACATAGGGCACAGCCGACTTCAGCATCGTCAACGCTTGGGCCTGCACATTGCCCTGCTGCCCTCCGCCAGTGCGGTACTGGGCCATACGAACTACCGCGCCCTGGGGCGGAATAGCCCCGTACTGCCGCTCTAGCTGATTGAGCGATCGCAACTCCGTTTGCAGCGCGTTCAGGCTCAGTCCATCCCGCCCCGCTTCTGGCGACACCATCAGCTGAGCCACGAGTGGGTTTGCCTCCCCACTCTGCGCCAAAAAGCGGGTTTGGAGTTCGCTGCGCTGGCGCAACTGCGACGGCTCCCGCACCCGGGGACCAAACTGCACTAGCCCGGTGATGGCATCGATCACATAGTGCCGATCATTCGGCCCCGAGGCGGAAAAGTCTTCCACCTCTTGCCACACCTGCGGTTCCTGACTGGGCGGCGTGACGGTAATGGTCTCTGCCTCCTGCCGCTCCAGCACCGGAAACCCTTTCAGCCGAAACATCTGCCCTGGGCTGCCGTCGCTCTCCCCCAGCACCTCCTGGCGAATGATCTCGCACTGGCGGGCAGGCACCGTGCCGCCAATGGCCCGCACTGAAAGCCCCGTAATGCGAGGAGATTGGCTGTAGGAGGCCTGCCCCAGCGCAGGAACATGGCACACACAGCGCAGCCAGTGGCCCCGATAAGTAGCGAATTGGGTTACGGGTAGGCCCAAAGGCAGGTGCAACACCACATCTGCACCCTGCAGGGGGTTGCCGCCCTGCTCCACCACGGCTGCAAAGCTAAAGCCCTGGGTCTGGTCGTCGGCCTCATTCAGGAGCACCGGACGCCAGCTGCTGCCGTCCCAAGCTTCCCAGCGGCGAGGCGGGTGCTGGGGATTGATACCGATAGGCGTGGCGGCCTGCCCTTTGATGGTAAGGGCAATCACGTTGCCGTCGAGGGCTGCGCCCTGCGTCTCCAGCACTAGATAAAAGCAGTTGTCGGTGGCAGGCCGTTCGTCAAACAGACTCAGTTCGGGGCCATCCCACGTACTGTTCTGGTTTCGGTTCCAGAAGTTGCTGAAGCGATCGCGCAGTACGGTGGGTCGATCTTCTAGGGTAGGAGCGGTCAGCAGATGCCAATATGCGGCTGGCCAATATTTAAGCCCTGGCTAGTGCTAAAAACAATGGCGGCCTCTTGGGCGGTGCGCTCTGTCGCTACCTGGGTACCGGCAGGAATGTGGTACGACTCCGGCAGCTCGGACACCAGGTAAAACGTCAGGTCGGCGCTGGCAGGTTGAGGCGCCTGCAGGCGAATCCCTAGCAGTTCTAGAAAGGCAATGTAGTGGCGATGAGGTACCTGGTTGAACCGCATCAGCATCTGGTCGGTTAACCAGGCAAACGACTCCAGCAGCGTTACACCCGGCTCGCTGGGGTTGTAGTTTGTCCACTCGGGGCAGTAGCGGGGAATGCGCAGCAAACACTCCTGCAGCAGGTCGCTGTACCCCCGGTCGTCGAGGTCTGCTTTGGGCAGATTGGGCAGAAAATCTAAGGCCATCAGCGCGTCTCCCGGTAGCCGTTAGCGGCGGTATCTTGAGCTAGCTCCCCTTGCAGGTAAAAGGGATACACCAAACTTTGGCGCTCGTAGGTCGTCTTCAGCCGGTAGTTAATGACGATATAGACGATGCCCTTGTCTGCTTTGGAGCGGGCCAGAACTTCCTCTAGCTCAATGCGGGGTTCCCACTGCTCCAGGGCTTCCTGTACCCAAATTCGCATCAGCATTAGGGTTTCGGCGTTGATCGGGGCAAAGGCCAGCTCCGATAAGCGGCACCCAAACGTAGGCCGATACAGCCGCTCCCCAGGTTCTGTCAGCAAAATCAGCCAGATTGATTCCCGAACGCTCTGTCCTTCAGCGCTCAGGGCTAGTCCTCCCTGCTGACTAATGCCCAGAGGAAAGGAAAACCCCTGACCCAGGTGGGCCAGTCGTCCTCGCCGTGGAGGGTTGACCATGAACAATGCTCGTAGTGTTGCCCCTCTCTTATAGGCCGATTAACTAGGCTGCGACTATCCAACAAAGGTCGGGACGCAGCGGCAAAGGTTAGCCCCGCAGCAGGACAAACGCAGAGCCGTGCAGGCGTTTGGGCTGATTGCAAAAAGGTGTTTATCAGGCGCCATTCGTTTGGCAGAAGTAGACGTTAGTCTACTAACCTTGGCCCGGGTGAAAAGGCTATAACAGCGGCAAGCAACCCGGTAAATCAATGCACGACCTTGCCACCTTGGAGGCCAATTTAGCGATCGCAGAGCCGCCCCACACCCTCGGACCCCTGGCGGCGCTGCTAAATCCCTCGGGCTACTATGCCGTGGAGGCAGGAGAAACCTTCGAGATCTCCCTGACGCTGCACAACCAGGGTCCTCACGGGGCCGTCATTGATGCCTACTTTGACGAAAGCTCTAAAACGTTTTGCCAGTGGTGCAGCAATCCCTATGAGCGGCTAGCTCTAGAAGTGGGCCATAGCAACGAGGTGCGCTTTAAGGTAGCTATCCCGATTCAAACTCTGCCGGGCACCTACGACTACCTGATTGTCGTAGATGCCCCGGACCACTACCCGGAAGATACGCCGCTCCGATACCCCGCAACGGTCAGGGTATTGCCGCCTGTACAGTCGGCGATCAACCTCAACGACGCTACCTTTGCCACCCGACCTGAAACCAGCTCTGATAAGCCGATTCGCCTGCAGCCTGCCACGCCAACGGAAGTGCAGGTAATCGTCCACAACCGCTCTAATCGGGTGGACCAGTTTCGGTTAGAGATTACGGACCTGCCGGAGGACTGGTACCAGATTGCTTATCCCGAGGGGTTAGGGGAGCTGGGGCTGGTAATTGACACGGACCACCTAGCTCTCAATCCCGGCATGAGGGGGATAGTGCGGCTGGTCGTCAACAGTCCGGCCGCGGCGCTGGCCGGGCGATACCTGGCAACACTGCGACTGCGCTCTGCCAATCAGCCCGACCTGGTGCTGATGGACATGCTGTACTTCGAAATGCCTGCCGTCTACAACCTGCAGGTTCGCGCAGAAGGCATCGTTCGTAAGGTGAAGCGTCAGGCGGCTCTGTTTCACCTGCACATTACCAACGCTGGCAACACTGCCCGCGAGATCAGTCTGCGCCCTCAAGAGGACCGGGAAGACCCGTTGTTTACCTATGGGCTGGAACCGGCTCGGCTGCGGATTCCCTCGATGACAACCGCCCAAGTCACCCTCACCGCTAGCCCTGCCAAAATGCGGCAGCGGGCCTGGATGGGGCGGGGGCGGCAGGTGACGTTTCGGTTGGAGGTAGACGACCATCACAGCCTGCCTCTGCCAGAAGTGACCACCGCTGAGCTGCTGTGGGAGCGTCGCCCGTGGTGGCACCTGGCCCTGGTGCTGCTGCTGGCAGCAGGGGCCGTCAGTACCGCTGTGGGCCTGGTCTGGTGGCTCTTGCTGCGGCCCCCCGCACCGCCGAAAGTAACGTCTTTTGGAACTACCGCACCAACGTTTTATCAACAGCAGAATGACTTTGTGCGCCTCAACTGGCAGATTGAAAATGCAAAACAGATTCAGGCGCTGGAGCTGAGCAGTCAGGCTACTGAAGGTGCCACCACAACCCAGCCTATCACCTATGACCTGAGCGGTGGCCTGCCCCCCGAGCTGGCCGAGGTTTGCGTTCTAGAAAAAACGCTCAGCTGCAGCAACGTTCTCACGGGGGCGCGTCAGCCGGGGCAGTACCAGTTCACGCTGACGGTGCTGCCAAAGCGCGATCGCACTTCGGCCATCACCGCAGAGACAGGTGCGATCGCAGTTCTGCCTACCCCACCCCCAAAAATTCAAACCTTTGCCGCCACCCAGCCTCGCTATTGGGAAGCCCTCGACTCAAAATCGGCCCCTGACAAAGCTGCCCCTGATAAAGCTGACAGCAGTGCGCCTAAAAAACCTGCCCTCAACTGGCGCGTTACCTTCACCAACCCCCTGTCCCATCTGATCGTGACAACTCGCCTTGCCGACGGCACGGACCTCGATACTCCCCAGCGGTACGACCTGAGCGAAGGTCTACCCGACTCCCTAAAGGACTTCTGCACCCTTAACGATAGTGAGCTGACTTGCCGCGATTTACCGACTGCTGCGCAAACAGTGGGCACCTAT
>DATNQE010000149.1:0-3865 GCA_036702895.1 Trichocoleus sp.
GTGCGGTTAGGTAGAGTGGGGTTTGTCTCCACAGAGCCAACGGGTTCGCCAGCGTCCACATCGTATACCTGGGGACCACCAGCGTTGCTGTCGGCGGAGGTAATCAGCAGCGTGTTGGGGTCCTCATTATTAATGAAGTCCATCGCCACGCCAATCGCGTCGTCCGCCCGCCGAGTCGCTTCAATCAGCCCTCGCCCGTTGTTGTTGTTGCCAAAGTTGTCGGTGCCCTCTTCCTCCAGCACCACCATGAACCCGTCCGGGTCGCGGTTGAGGATCGGCAGAGCCGCCGCCAGCATTTCAGCCACAGTTGGCGGGTTTTCGTTGCCAGGCTGCCCGTAGTTCTCCAGCTCAGCCTCGGCGTTGGCTTCCTCGGTCGTGTCGTTGTAGGTGTCTTCGGCAGCAAAGATGCCCAGCACTTTGCGAGTGCCCTCCGGCAGGCTCTGCAGCTGCTCGCGAGTGTAGACCACCGTGTAGCCCATCGCTTGGGCTTCCTCGATCAGATTGCGACCGTCGGTGCGGGTGCCCTCTTCGCCAAAAAAGCCGACGGTGCCTTCGGGCAGGTAGTCGGTTTCGCCACCGCCCAAGATGATATCTACGCCAGACTCCACAATCTCAGCGGTAATTGCCTCGGTTTGGCTGCGATTTTCCACATCGGCCAGGAACACGCCCGTCCCCGGCTCGGCGATAAAGCCGGAGTTGATCACCGCTGTGGCCTTACCCGCAGCGATAGCCTCTTCCATGATGGTGAGCCCCTGCTTGCCGGAGCGGGCAATCACGGGTTCGCCAGATTCGTCTAGACCATAGGAGTCGGCCTGGGGTTTGGTACCCAGGGCGTGAATGACCGCCCCTGCATTTGAGGTCGCCGTAATCTGGTCCTCCAGGCTGTTGATGTAAACGCCTGCATCAGACATTCTGTCCCAGTTGAGGCGGCCATCCGGCCCTTCCTGCACCAGCCGAGCCAGGGTAAAGTAGGCAGGGGTGGTGCCGTCGGGGTGAATAAAGATGACGTTGCCCGTATCCTTGGTGGCACCAGGCGCGCGCATGGGCTCTGGCTCCGCAACGGGCGACGGCAGGGCTTGATCAAACAGCGTTTGATACATCAGCCGGTAAATAGTGGTGTTGTCGTGGGTGCTGGGCAGCAGGTCGGCATTGAGGCCGTAGGCTTTGCTGACCACGTCAGAGCCAAAGTCCGGCAGCCCTGCATAGGTAAGGCCGTAGGGAAAACGAGTGCCGTCTTCGTCCGGGCCTGTAATAAAGGGCTCGGTGTTGCGCCCCTCCTGTCCATCCAGGGGCACCTGGGCTGCGTCAGCGCGATTGGGCAGGGTGGGGTTCACCGGAGTGGTGCCCACAGTGCCTCCGGCTCTAACGTCTACATCGGTTGCCTGCACGCCGCCAGCGTTGCTGTCTGCCGAGGTAATCAGCAGCGTGTTGGGCCGCTGGCTGTCGATGAAGTCTTGGGCAACGCCAATAGCCTGATCCGCCCGGATAGCGGCTTCGACAATGCCGCGACCGTTGTTGTTGTTGCCAAAGTTGTCGGTGCCCTCTTCTTCAAGCACCACAAAGAACCCGTCTTCATCTTCTGCCAGAATCGGCAGGGCCGCCGCCAGCATTTCGGCTACGGTTGGTGGGTTAAGGTTGCCGGGCTGCCCGTAGTTCTCCAGGCGCTCGGCGGCGTTCGCTTCCTCGGTGGTGTCGTTGTAGGTATCCTCAGCGGCAAAGATGCCCAGCACTTTGCGGGTGCCCTCCGGCAGGCTTTGCAGCTGCTCGCGAGTGTAGACCACCGTGTAGCCCATTGCCTGGGCTTCCTCAACCAGATTGCGACCGTCGGTGCGGGTGCCCTCTTCGCCAAAAAAGCCGACGGTGCCTTCGGGCAGGTAGTCGGTCTCGCCGCCGCCCAAAATGATGTCTACACCAGACTCCACAATCTCAGCGGTGATGGCCTCGGTTTGGCCGCGATTTTCCACATCGGCCAGAAACACGCCCGTCCCCGGTTCGGCGATAAAGCCAGAGTTGATCACCGCAGTGGCCTTACCCGCAGCAATAGCCTCTTCCATGATGGTTCTGCCCGCATCGGTAAGCCCCTGCTGGGCCGACAGGGAGGCGATGGGGTTGCCCTCTTCATCTAGACCGTAAGACTCTGCTTGGGGCTTTACGCCGTAGGCGTGGACGACTGCGCCTGCATTGGAGGTCGCTGTGAGCTGATCACCGATGTGAGATAGATAAGAGCCAGCGCTCTCCATTCTGTCCCAGTTGATGCGACCGTCTGGCCCTGCTGCCTGGTAGCGAGCCAGCGCGTAGTGAGACGGGGTTGTGCCGTCGGGGTGAATGAAAATAACGCTGTTGTTTCGGGCAGTGCTGCTGCCGGAGACGTTATCTGTCGCGTTGTCTTGCGGAGTGTGGTTTGACATGACAATAGATGAGTTTGGCGGTGATAGTTTTAGATAGCTGTTGCCAGCCGTGTTAGCCATTTCTGCTGTTGAGCCGCTGTCTAAAATTTGAGGCACTGCAAAATCGCCGCGACTCCTGAAGAAGTCCGGGCTGAGTGATTAAGCGCCCAGAGTTAACTGCTTGGTTCGGGCGTTTACAGATGTTTTGGAGAAGCCCTTTTAGAAGCGAACTACCCCATTGAAAATGGTCAACATGTCATAGAGTTAGGGGCTTAAGTTAAGAAACGCCCCTATAAAAGCGTTAAGGATACGTAAAGGCAGTGAAATACCCATCTCAAGAAATAAAAGCTCCGTTTGAATAGGCCAAATTTATCTGTCTTTTGACGGTTCATCTCTTGTGGTAGAAAAATAGCGATTTGCCATAGCGGTTTCTGACTTTTTGAGGTACAAGTCTGAGTCCGCTTTGCCCCTTCTTGAGATGAGAAGAATTACCAGGAAGGCCGTCCAATAAGGAGTTGGGGGAGCTTGCAATGAGTATTTTGTACTGCAACCGACTCAAAAGCGCTGCCAGCTTACTGAAAAGCTTGAACGCTTGTAGCTCGCTTCCTGCGGGGTGTGGAGCGGGGCAATCTTGTAGAGAAGCCTCTCCTTGGAGGTTGCTTCGGTTTTGCCTCGCAATGACAGTTTCTTAGTAGTTCGGCTACTTATGTTGATCTCTTTATACGGTCTTTGTAGCTGGCAAGAACGCTCAATGTTCTTGGGCTGCACCTATCTTTGGGCTCTATCGATTGTGTAGGGAGCGGGTTAAATTGAAGCCACCTTTACGGTGTTGACTTGTTTCAAATTGTTAGGCAGTTGCTATGTCTAAGGCCACCAGCACGCTCGTAAGAAAGGCGGTATCGCTTGGGCTTGTTTGCCAGGAGGAGTGCGAAAATACGTGCATTTCTCCTGGCTCTGGCAATGCGGTTTGGTGTTTGACCTATCGGAACGGTCTGTGGGTGCTCCAGGTGAGAGGCGTTCCCCAAATTAATTTCAGCTCGGCAGAGGCAATACGGTTTCTTGACCGAGTAGCTAGCCGCTCAGCCAAGGCTGGGCATGGTGTGCCTCAGCACGTCGCTGGCGAGTAGCTGCCCAACTAGAGTAAGGCTGTTGGGCAGCTACATGACCAGGCGCAACGTAGGCGGCAGCTAGCGCGAGTATGGGCCTCTAGCTGCCCGGTGTTTGGGCACTGCATCAGGCTTGCTGAGTTGGTCAAGCAGAGGCCCTCACCCCAAACCCCTCTCCCTATGCGAGAGGGGCTGAAACGTCCTCGCCTTGGGGAGAGGGCTAGGGTAAGGGCAGGCTTTATAAGCTTTTAGCTGGATTTTGTCTTACTCAATTAGCAGGTGCTTGGTAAGCATTCGTATCCACTCGTTGGGCCTGCCGGTGGGTAGGGGGTCGGTCCAGTCGTTGGGCTCGGCAAAGTGGAGGATGTGGAG
>DATNQE010000153.1:0-2882 GCA_036702895.1 Trichocoleus sp.
TTGCGGTTAAAAATAAGGCAATTTTTGGGTTTCTTTCGGTGAAATCCAGGAAGAATTTAAATAACTTAACTGATGAGCTCGTTCGAGCTCTGATT
Source organism: Trichocoleus sp. (assembly GCA_036702895.1). GTDB lineage: Bacteria > Cyanobacteriota > Cyanobacteriia > Phormidesmidales > Phormidesmidaceae > JACVSF01. The sequence continues at coordinate 96 of DATNQE010000153.1, forward strand.
CAGCACTTGATATGTCTCAGGATGAAGAACTCGATATGACTGAGCGTTGCAAGCAGCCTGCGAGTTGTTTACAAGCTCCTGCGCAGCTCATACCGCATGAAGGTGTTCGACAACTGCCTAAGTTGTTCACGATGGAACCCCTCAACGCTTAGCTTATGAAACAAAACATTGTTCTTCCCTTTCCAATCCCAGATGTTTTTGATGGTCTTGCCGAAGCCAGCGGCATTGCCAGAGCAACAGCGAACTTACTCTGAAGTTTGAGGCCAAAGACGCGATTTTGAGGCTTTGCGATCTGACATTTGCACTGTTACGCTGCCGCTAGAGCAGTTGGCGCAAGTTGAGTTTAAGCCGGGCCGCTTTGGAGGCAACCGGGTAATTTAGGGCACCGGCAGCCTCACCAGCTTTGGTCGCATACCCCGTCATCGACTAGGCAAATCGCCTTCTGGATGAAGCGCAAAGAGATAGACACAGCTCAGCAATTTGTCTTGTTTCTCAAGTCGCGCAACATGGAGCACAAGCTGAAAGGCCTGAGCCAGGAAACTACCCGGCGCAGCGGCTCCGAGCAATAAGAGGCCTTACAACCTTACTGGGGAACCGCCTGGCGCTGAACGGCAGTTTGCAGAGCCGGAGAGAAGGCGTGAAAAACCCCCTGATCGACCACACCTGTAATGGTGAACGACTGATCAAACAGAGCAATGTTGGCGACATAGCTAGGAGAGAGCAGCCCCAGCTTATCGTCGCAGCGGATAGCGCGAGCAGGGTTGAGCGTCGCCATGCGCAGCGCCTCACCTAGGGAAATGCCGACGTGGCGGACGCAGTTAGCTACGGCTTCAATTAGAGTCAGCGCCGAGCCGCCCAGGGTGCCATCGGCAGAGACACATTTACCGTCACGGTAAAACACTTCCTGGCCGCCGATGATAAACGAGTTCATGTTCGTGCCGACGGGGGGGGTAGCGTCGCTAACCAGAATGAGCTTGTCGCGCAGAATTTTTTGGGCCAGTCGCACCGAAGCGAAGTGGACGTGGTGACCGTCGGCAATGATGCCTGCATAGACGTTGCCTCGGCTAAAGGTTGCCCCCACCATGCCCGGGCTGCGCCCCTGCCAGGGAGACATGGCGTTGAACAGGTGGGTGACCATGCTAACGCCCGCATCGAACCCAGCCATGGCTTCCTCAAAGGTGGCGTCTGTGTGGCCAGCTGAGACCAGGATACCTGCGGCAACGAGCTGCTGAATGTGCTCGGGCGGGGTTTGCTCAGGGGCCAGGGTGACGAGCCGGACGATCTCGGGGCCAGCTTTTGCGATCGCACCCACCATCTCACTCTCCGCTGGCCGCACCCAGCCGCCATCGTGGATGCCCTTGCGCTTGGGATTCAAATACGGCCCCTCCAGATGCAGCCCAAGAACGCTGTGGGGATGGTTCTGCCGGTAGCTTTGCGTTAGCGCTATGGCCGCCTGCATCGCCTCATCAGAGGTGGTGATTAGCGTGGGCAAAAAGCTGGTGGTGCCGCTCCTGAGGTTGGTGCGGTGCATCGTGTCCAGCGTTTCTGCGGCAATGGCGTCGTTAAACATAACGCCGCCATTGCCGTTGAGCTGAAGATCAATAAAGCCGGGAGAGGCAGTGTAACCCTGGCAGTCTATTTGGGCGAAGTCTTGGCCCAGCCGCTCTTCCGGCACGATATCAATAATTTTTGCCCCGTCAATAATCAGAGCGTGATCCTTGAGCTCGCGGTTACCGGTATAGAGCAGGCAGTGGGTGAGGGCGTACATAGGGGAGGGAGGAGCAGGGGGCAGGGGAGCGGTGAGGTGGGAGGTATGACTAAGCCGTGACGGTGACGAGCTTCGAAACTTGAGAACAGGTTTCAGGAGTGGGGCTAGGGGCGGGTATTAGAGGGCGTTGGCCAGAGGGTTGAGCTGATCCTGCCACTCCTTAAAGTAGCGAACAGTCTTGACCTTTAGCTCCATCGTGGCGTCGTCGTCGCAAACAATCAGGGCGCGAGGGTGGAGCTGCAGGGATGAGACGGTCCACATGTGGTTGACGCCGCCTTCGATGGCGTGGTGGATCGCCAGCGCTTTGCGGTAGCCCTGGGCCAGGATCATGACCTCGTTAGCATCCATGATGGTGCCGACGCCGACGGTAATCGCCATAGAGGGCACTTTATCAGGGTTATCACCAAAAAAGCGGGCGTTGGCGAGACGAGTGCTGTAGGTCAGCGGCTTAAGTCGGGTGCGCGACTCTAAGGAGGAACCCGGTTCGTTGAAGGCCATGTGGCCGTCTTCGCCGATGCCGCCAACGAAAAGGTGAATGCCGCCGTAGGATGCGATCGCATCCTCATAGGCCTCACACTCGGCCTCCAAGTCGGGCGCGTTGCCATTGGGAATATGGATTTGTTGGCGAGGAATATCGATGTGTTTGAAGAAGTGGTTGAACATGTAGGCGTGGTAGCTCTGGGGATGCTCCTCCGGCAGCCCCACATATTCATCCATGTTGAATGTAACCACGTGCTCAAAGCTCAGCTCGCCGCGCTGGTGAAACTCTACTAGCTTTTGGTACATCTTGAGCGGCGTGCTTCCAGTAGGCAATCCTAGAATGAAAGGCTCATCGGCAGAGGGTGCAAAGTTAAGAATTTGCTGCTTCACGTAGGTGGCAGCCCAAGCGCCGACCTGGTTATCAATAATCAAGCGCATTAAAGTTTTCACCCTGGCTGACTTCTAGAGTTTAGGGTGAATGATCTCCAGTGTTGGGCGAATTTCAAATCTCTTTAGCTGGTTAAGCCGCGGTAATCCCT
>DATNQE010000232.1:0-2878 GCA_036702895.1 Trichocoleus sp.
CGCATAGTCGGGCGTCATGTCGCACATTCCGGCCCACTGGCGCTGCACTTTGATGTTGTGCAGCAGCGGGAATAGCTCCAGCACGTGCATGGCGTAGCTCTCCAGCACATCTAGCGTGGAGCGCAGGGTGTACTGAGGAAAGCTGTCGATCGCGCCGCCGCACACCAACTCGCCGCGATCGCTCTGGCTGAGGTAGATGTGCAGCGTGGAGCTAACGACTACGTGATGCAGCCAGGGCTTGAGCCCCTGAGTGACAAACGCCTGGAGCGGGTGGGTAGTAATCGGCAGCTTTAGCCCCACCAGGCGGCAGATCTCCGAACTCCAACCAGCGGTGGCAGAAATTAACGTGCCGCAGCCAATCGTGCCGCGATTGGTTTTGACGCCAATAATGCGATCGCCCTCGGTAAGAATGTCTTCGGCCTGGGTGAGCTGGTGAATATGCACCCCCTGACGATCGGCCCCCCGTGCAAAGCCCCAAACCACCGCATCGTGGCGAATGATGCCGCCGGGTGGGTGGTAGAGCGCCCCCATAATCGGGTGGCGGGGTTTGCTCGAGATATCGATCTCTGGAATCATCCGCTTGATCTCTGCGGGCGTCACCATGTAGCTATCAACACCCTCGGCTTTGTTCATCTCGGCGCGGGTGGTCAGAGCCGCCATCGAAGCACTGGTGTGGCCCAGGGTAAAGTGGCCCTGCTGACTAAACATCAGGTTGAAGTCGAGTTCCTGGGCCAGATTTTCGTAGAGCATAAGGCTCTGGTTATAAAACCGAATGCCTTCTGGGGTGCGGTAGTTGGAGCGCAAAATAGCGGTGTTGCGACCCGATGCGCCAAACCCAACATACTTCTGCTCCAGCACGGCCACATTAGTAATGCCGTGGCGCGTCGCCAGATAATAGGCTGTCGCCAAACCGTGGGCACCGCCGCCAATAATCACTACATCGTAGGCATCCTTGAGGTCATGGCTTCTCCACATAGGCTCAGGCATCGATCGCTCCCGCACTGGTGATGCTCAAACTTGTTATGACAAGCGTAGCAGCCCCTTATGGCGGATTTGGTGGCTGGAAGCACAAGACGGGAAGGCAAGGGCTAGGGGAAATGTGATGAGAATTGGGGTCAAGGGTACAGGGTGCAAGGTATGCGGCAGGGGATAGGAGGCACCAGTCCCCAGGTGATACTGGGCTTTAGAACCTCAATCCTGAGTCCTGATACCTCACAGTTTTTCTCATAAACCTAAACCCTAGACCCTGGACCTTGAACCCTGAACCCTAAACCCTTTCCCCTAGAAAAAGTCTGCTAGCCAGGGGGAAGCGCCGCCAAAAGCCTGACTGGCAAAAGACAGCGCCGAGTCCGGCCCGTCTAGATAGCCTATCTGCTGGAGCTGATACGGGGAAAAGAGGCTGGTGTAAAGGGGCGTTAGACCTCGAATGTCGAGCTTTAAGTCGCCACGACCCCCAGGGGCAACGTGTCCCTGCCCCTGGTCGAGGGTGAGTACCCAGTTGCCCTGGTTCTCCGGCAGCAGGTCGTCGGTAACGGCCAGGTGCAGTTCGCCTGTGACTGACTGCGGATAGCCCCGCGCCTCTAGGGCCTCTCGAACACAGACGATGCGGGTCATCCAGCGGCTGATGCTGTTTTGCTTGCTAGGCTGTTCGGGCAGACCTAAAGAGAGCCAATCAATGGCGCCGCCTGTCCATTGAATTTGCTCCACCTGGGAGCGGTGGCTGGCTAAAAAGGCCCAGAGGCTGGTAACTGCTGCTGGGGTAAGGGCAACCCAGTCCAAAACTCTGAGCTTATTGCCCGACTCGGTGCGGGTCTGGGTGAAGAGGATATAGCCTTCTGGCGCTTCGGTGGGGCCAATGCTGTAGCTGTAGCACGTTTGGCCAGCTGGGGCCGTGACCCACTGCCAAATGAGAGGATGCCGATCTAGCAGGCCGTTGTGACGGCAGGCCTGTTTCTGGGCCAGGGGAGCTAAGACCCCTGGTTCCGGGGCGATGGGACTGAGGGTAAGGGGCGCTTTGCTAAGACCGATACCTGCAGGATTACAAACCCAGTGACAGGAGGTGCCGCCCTGCTCATAACCAGCGCGTCGATAGAGCTGCTGCACGGCTGGATACAGCGTAGATAGGGGCACGCGATTGTTGTGGAGCTCCTGAAGCATTTGCTGCATCATTTTGAGGGCGGCCCCCGTGCCTCTGGCTTCGGGGGCAATACATACTGCAGCAATGCCGCTCATATCAACCCTTTTGCCGCCAAACCACTGCCCCATGGGGATGATAGCCAGCCCGCCCAGGAGGGTTTCGCCCTGGCGGATTGTTCGGATTTGCTGGTGGCCAATGCGGTTTAGGTAGATCAGCTCTGCATCGGGATCGGCGACAAAACTCTGGCCGAGTAGCTGACTGAGGCGTTTGGCGTCTGAGTCGTCTTGCAGTGTTGTGTATTTGAGAGAGTTTGTCATTGGGGGGGATGGGGTAAAGAAGAAATTCGTCAAGGAGTTGTTGTATTAGTTTTTAGCAGAGAAAAACATTTAGCTGTCTTGCCGTGAAACTGACTGGACTTTAGTTGAGTCCAGAGTGGGTTTCTTTTGAGTCTTTGCTTGAGACTTGTGCTAGTGGCCTAAAGCCTGCTTCAAAAACGGGCTGATTATCGCCCAGGCTTGTTCTACAAGATCGGAGGCATCAGCGTCGAGCCAAGTGACTTCAGCCCGGTTGCGGAACCAAGTGCGCTGGCGTTTGGCAAACTGACGAGTGCTCTGAGCGGTCAACGCAATGGCCTCAGATAGGGTAACGTCGCCTTGGAGATGCCGAACGAATTCGGCATAGCCCAAGGTTTTCATAAGGGGAAGATTGGGGCCGTATTTATGTACAAGCCGCTCTACTTCT
>DATNQE010000252.1:0-11831 GCA_036702895.1 Trichocoleus sp.
AGGGGTCGACCGAAATGACCCGGCAACCGCCACTAGCGAAGGGCTCTTCTTCGAAGACTATACTCAGTTCCTCGACAAAAACGCGCTCACGGGTGCCCGCATCGGCATCCCCAAAGAGTTTTTCTGGGAGCCGCTTACCCCAGAGCAGATTGGCGTAGTTGAAGAAGCTTTAGCCACTATTCAAGGTTTAGGTGCAGAGCTTGTCTTTGAAGAAATTCCAACAGCGGTTGAGCTCTCCACCTTCAACTCCTCGGTTCTCTCCTACGAGTTTAAGCGCGACCTGAATGCTTATCTGGCTAGCCTAGGCTCCGATGCCCCGGTGAAAACCCTGGCAGACGTCATCGCCTTTAACGAAGCCAACGCCGAAGCGGCGCTTAAGTACGGTCAGGCCCGCGCCCTAGGGGCTGAGGTAAAAGACCTCTCACCCGGCAGCGCAGATACCCTGCAGTATCTCTCTGACAGAGCCACCGACCTGCGGCTGGCCAAAGAGGAAGGCATCGACGCCTACATGGACACCTACAACCTCGACGCCATCCTGTTCCCAGCCACCCGAGGCGCTTCCATCGGTGCTAAAGCAGGTTATCCCAGCATCATCGTGCCAGGCGGTTACTTAGGCGACGGCACCCCCTACGGCATTACCTTCCTCGCCAAAGCCTACGAGGAGCCCAAATTGATCGGCTTGGGTTACGCCTATGAACAGGCCTCCAAAAAGCGGGTTACCCCCGAACTCTTCCCAGCCCTTGCAGGCGAAACCATTGAATACGAAAAGGTTCCCGAGCCAGGTGCAATTCCGGCTTTGGTAGGACTGGGGTCTGTGCTAGTCGCCACCAAACTACTGCGGCGCAAGCAGTCCAGCGATGTGATCTGCGGCGAAGTAGTCAGCGCAGCCAAAGCTTAATACCGCTCCAGCAACCTCTCTTGCAGGCATAGTCATTTCTCTTTAAAGGGCAATGACTATGCTTTTTTTGCGATCGCAATTGACCTCATGTACAGAGAGCTACAGGTAGCTATTAGGGTTCTCAGCCACTAATCCCGCATTCGCCGCCGCTAGGTTCAATTCGATAGGCTATCTCTCAGTTTCGACCCATCGGGGGACGTAGCGCCAAGACTCCCGGAGTTCGTCGCGGTGGTGGCGGTAGTCAGGGAGCTTCTCACCCACTAACCGCCAGAAAGCACGGGAGTGGTCCATGTGGCGAGTGTGACACAGCTCATGGACAAAGACGTAGTTCACTAAGTGCGGCGGCAAAAAGAGCAGCTTGTAGTTGAGGCTGATGTTTTTGTCGGTGGAGCAGCTGGCCCAGCGGGTCTTTTGGCCGCGCACAGAAATGCGGCTGAAAGGTAGATCGATGGCAAAGCTTAGTTCGCGCAGCCAGGGAGCAAACTCCGCGCGAGCTTTTCGAGTGAGCCACTGGCGCAGCAGATCGGTGCAAAGGGTCGCATCTTCGACGTAGCCGCGCAGGGTCAGCGTGAGCGGGGCAGGCTGAGTCAGCGCAAGCTGGTTGCGGGCGGCGGGCTGGTAAAGCACCTGCCAGCTCTCCTGACGCGATCGCAACTCTAGCGCATCGGGCTTCTCCTCGAAATGCTCGGGTTCCAAAACCATCTGCTGGCGCTGGAGCCGCTGCACCGTCTTGAGGATCCAGTCGCGCCGACGGTTGACAATTTCGGGCACCCGCTGACGGTCAAAGCCTGTGGGTACAACCACTTCGATCGCACCGTGCAGCGAGATTTTGATCGAGACGTGGCGGGCGCGGGCACTTTCCCGAATCTGGTAGTCGGGCAGCGCCTGAGGGCCAGTGGAAAAGAGTTCTAGCTGCTGAGCGGAGTCCGCCATGCCTTCATGAGTTAGGACGTATGTTCTATCCTAAGCTGCTCCAGGGAGTATTGCTCCAGAAAGGATAGCAGAATCCTTTGGTGGGGCGGGCCCAGGGGTCGTTCCTGTTGTGCTTTTTCGGAGTAGCGCGCGCCTCGATGGATGTCTTCTACTGTCCACAGGCCCATATCCCAACCTTCATTGAGCACCAGGCTCTCTACAGGCGCTAGCAGCGGCCCGTGGAAGACGTTGCGGATTGCCTGCTCAGTCTCAAAGCGCTCAAACAGCTCTAGTTTCGGTGCCCGGTAGCCAATTTCTTCTTCCAGTTCGCGGTAGACAGCGGTGAAGGGGTCTTCCCCCGGTTCTAAGTGCCCGCCAAAAAACGCCCAGTAGCCGGGAAAGAAAATACCGGGAATGTTGTCACGAAGCTGAAGCAGAAACTGGTCGTTTTGGTAGAGGATTGCGATCGCAACCTCTGGCTTTTGGCTCATGCTGTTTGCCTTGGGTTTACCGCTCCCATTATCCCTGCCCCTGGTTGGCCCAGCATTTCCTGCCACACGTCTTCGGATGGGCCAGCTTCTACTGCATAATCGCTCTTGTAAAGATTTCTATCGCAGGCGGTATTCTGACCTAAGCAGAAAACCCTAGCGGGATAGAGCAAGGCTCATAGACAGTTTGCCTAGACTAAAGAGCCAACACCCCAAAAAGGACGGCTCGAATGAGTGCAGGCGACTCTAGTCTGGGCGACCAGGCGATTAGCAAGGCTGTAGAAATGGGTCTGAGCACCCAGCTTGATCAAGTTGAAAAACTCGAAGTCGATGTTCGCACCAATCCTGGCTCGCTAATGCAGGGCGAGGTAGATTCGGTCGAGATCGAGGGCGAAGGTATGGTGATGAAGGGGGAGCTGCGCACCGAAAAGCTCATTGTCCAAACCGATGGCGTTGCGGTTAACCCACTCAAAGCAGCGTTTGGGCAGATCGAGCTGACCCGCCCCACCAACGCCAGCGCCCTTATGCTCCTGACCGAAGAAGACATTGATCGGGCATTCAACTCCGACTTCATCAAGAGCAAGCTACAAAACCTCGATATCAAAGTCGAGGGCAAGCCGGTTAAGGTCAATACTCAAAAGGTTGAGTTTCGACTGCCCGGTGAAGGTAAGGTTGCTATCTCAGCCGACGTCACCCGCGCCGACACAGGCGAAACTGAGCACATTTGCTTTACCGCCGTTCCCAAAATGGCTCCCAGCGGCCAGCAGGTGATTTTGGAGGACGTACAGCCCGCTGGCAATGACGAACCCTCTGAGCTGACCCACTGCCTAGTCAAGAGCGCCAGTGATTTACTCGATCTGAACAACTTCGAACTAAGCGGCATGGAGCTGTGCCTCAACCGAATCGACATTCGGCAGGGCGAAATGGAGCTCAAGGCCGACGCCAAAGTTGAGAAGTTCCCCGGTGGCTAATGTCTATAGCTTGAGTCGAGCTAGTTAAGACGTTTGAGAGGAATAGAGGTTGTGGGGGCTGCGCCCCCAGCCAGAGGTTTCAACCCCTGCGCCTCGCGCCCTCACTAATCCGTCTACTGCTTTGAACGACAAATTGGCTTAGATGACAGACTGGGCGCAGCTTCCTGCGCCCTTTGCGCTTCTATATAGACTTCTAAGAAATAGTCGTGATATACATGTAAGCACTTACGTAATTAGCTTTACGTTATGGACTTTTACTCCCAGGCCGGTAAACTGGCGCTCGGCAGCCGCTTGCGCCGCTTAAGCGAACGCTTCACGGAAGATGCGGCAAAAGTCTACGCGCTCTACGATGTTGCGCTGGACCCCAAATGGTTTCCTGTCTTCTACGTCCTCTCCCGTCAAGAGGCCGCCTCAGTTACCGAGATTGCACAAAAGATCGGGCACTCCCACGCCTCTGTTAGTCAGATCGTCAAAGAGATGAAAAGAAAGGGCTTGGTTGTTACCGATAAAAGCACTGAAGACGCCAGAGTCAGCGTTGTAAAGCTTTCAGAAGCGGGAGAATACCTCATCCCCAATATCGAGAAACAGTGTCTCGATGTCCATCAGGCCGTTGAAAATCTATTTGCAGAGGCTCAAAACGACCTGTGGAGAGCCCTTGAAGAAATGGAATTCTTACTCTCTGAGAAAAGCTTCTTTGACCGAGTGCAGGGCATTCGCAAAGACCGGGAGCAGCAGAGCGTCGAAATCATCGAATACGCACCAGAATTTCACGAGGATTTCAAACGGCTCAATTATGAATGGATTGAAAAATACTTTGAGCTTGAGGCAGCCGATCATCAATCTCTCGACCACCCAGACGAAAAAATTCTCAACCCCGGGGGCCACATCTACTTAGCCCGCCAAAATGGCGAGATTGTGGGAACTTGTGCCCTCATTAAGCTGAACGAAGACACCTACGAGCTTGCCAAGATGGCCGTTACAGGAAGGGCTCGAGGGAGGGGCATTGGCTGGCTGTTGGGGCAGGCGACCATTGCCAAAGCCCGTGAACTGGGGGCCAAAACAATTCACATAGAGAGCAATACCGTTCTAGAGCCTGCCATCAAGCTGTATCAAAAACTAGGATTTCGCAAAATCACTGGCAAGCCCTCACCCTATGCCCGTTGCAACATTCAAATGGAGCTTCAGCTCGTTTAAAGAGCGAAGCATTCGCTCCGGGGAAAAACGCCCATTCCAAAATTCACTTTCTCGCCATAGCCCCCCTGGGGCAAAGCATTCGGCAAATGAATTGTGAAGTCTGCCGGATTTCTGCCCGAATGCTTTGCCCCTACGCCGCCAAATCGCCTTTTACTGCTTGAGATCTAGCAGGCCCTCTTCCTTGAGCTTGGGGTTAAACCGCAGATCCATCTGCACCCCACGGGCCTTGAGCTTTTCTAGCACTTGCGCCTCCACTCGGCGGGCCGTTTGTTTCAGGTACTTAATCTGGGCCACTTCCTCCAGGGCCGCATACTCCGCCTGCTCTGCCTCTGTTAGGGTGAGTTTTGCGTCGATCGGCTGGTTCCAGGCGGCTTCTGCTTCCCCATTCCCGGGAGGAACGGCTCCATTCTGCTCAATCCAGTCATTGCGAATGCCCTCTAGCAGAGTACGACTGGGGCGCTCTACCGTCTGCACCTTGACCCAGTGGCACGCCTCCGGCTGGCGCACCAGATGCTGCTTGAGGCTGAGGCCAACATCGCGGGAGTAGCCGACGTACTGAAGCTGCTGGTCAGCGTTGTAAATCGCGTAAATGCCGACTTTGCCCTGCCAGTCTTCGGGAATCTGACCCTCTTCGGTCAAATAGGGCGCAGCTTCAAGGCTAGTGAGGGTTGGGGCAGAAGCGGGAGATGTCATCTTTGAGCCAATGGGTGTAAGGGGCAAGGTGTGAAGATCTTAGCCCTGCAGCCCAGAGCCTGAGATGAAGGCGTAAAGAAACGTGTTCTCTGAGCTCAAATTAGGGGTGAGGGATAATTTGGGGAGATCTTTTCGCCAAGAGCTTATGAACTCAATTCGAGATGTTTTCAATGTTGTGGTTGCGATCGCGCTGCTCTCCTTCATCGGCCTCAGCCTATTTCGGCTAGCGGTATTTTTCCTTCAGTCCCAGCATTTGATCTAGAGGGTCTAGCGCAGCGAGCTTGCGCCTAGCACAAACCCAGGCACTATCAGAGAAAGTCCTCACGCCTTTCAACATATGCCCCTGATGCCCCTCACTCTGGGGCTGCTTTTATCTATTCTGCTTCTCTACCGTCCCCGATGGGTCTCTGGCTCCGGCAATACTGCACCAGCAGCACGAAAATACCTGCGCCTACCGCGTATTTAACCTCATTGGGAACCCAGGTTTGGGGCGAGAAAAAGCCCTCGATCAAACCCGCAATCACTAGCAGGGGAATGATGCCGTAGAGCAGCTTAGCCGCCCGGAGGCCGTAGAACTTAAGTGCATCCAGGCGGCGGTAGCGGCCCGGCAGCAAAATGGATCGCCCCAGCAGCAGCCCTGCACCCCCCGCAAAAAAGATGGCGGGCAGCTCCAGAGACCCGTGAGGCAGAACAAAGGCCCACAGGTCGTAGGCCAGATTCGCCTGGGCAACGAGCGTGCCGACTGCGCCAATCATGAGGCCGTTGAACAGCAGCAGGTAGGCCGTAAAACCGCCCGGCGGCGTGATTAGGGGCACCTCAGGAATAAACATGGTCACCCCGCCCACTATGGCCTGTAGCGAAACCGCGATGTTGTTGATCATGATGGCGCTAGAGGCGACAGGCTCAACTCCCAAGATCGAGACTGTCCAGAGTTCCTGAGTTTCTTTGACCTCCTGTACAAACTCGTCCCCCAGCACCAACGTCATAAAGGCCGGGTCGTGCCAGGAGTACCACCAGCCGATAATGCCGCCAATGATAAACAGCAGCGTGGCTACAGCAATGTAGATCCAGCTCTGCTGCACCACTTCTGGAAACCCATAGCGGTAAAAGTCAACTAGAGACTGCCACTCCTGTCGCCGCGATCCCTGGTAAATCTGGCTGTAGGCGCGGCTGGTCAGCCGCTGCAAATCTTGCAGCAGGCTCTGGCCCACGTTTTGGCTTTTGGCGCGGGCTAAATCGGCAGACACAGAGCGATACAGACTGGCAAGCTGACGAACCTCGTCGCTGGAGAGCGATTTAATTCCCTTTTTTTCGGCCTGGCCTAAGAGCCGCTCTAGCTGCCGCCAGCTCTTTTCGCGCCTAGCTATCCACCGCTGAATGTTCATGAAGTTTGCCGAAAAATCTGGGGCCTGACCATTGTGTCTAGGATACTCTCAAGATACCTGCAAACTGCTCAGGAGCTAGGGTTATGGCCTTTTCTGCCCGTCCCCCCGATCCCCTTGGTCCACTCAATCCGGGCAATGTGGTCAGCGCGGGTCTGCGGCTGTACCGCGATCGCTTCAAGATGTACTTGAAACTGGCTGTCGTGGCCTACCTCTGGCTGCTAGGTGGTGTGCTGGCATGGGCGGTGGCCATTGGCGCTTTGGGTGGGCTGCTCTCGCTGACGGGCAATGATGCGCTTCAGTTTCTGGGGTTTACCCTGGGATTTCTGATTGGGGTCGTGCCCTTTCTCTACGGCTCAGCCCGGTTCTTTATGCTCTCTGCCGTGATGTCTCGCCTGGCGTTTCAAGAGCTGATTAATCAGCCAGAAACTGCTGCTGCTGCTCAGGCTGAGATGCGACCGAAGCTGTGGTCTTTTCTGCTTTTGAGCGTTCTGGTGCTGCTGGTATTTATCGTGGCCTGGACAATTCTAAGTACAGTCGCTTCCCTGGCTGCCCTGCTGGTGGGATTTGTCTCCGGCGGTATTTTGACAGCCATTTTTGGGGCTGACATTGGCACGGCTATTGGCATTACTTTAGGCGTCATTGTGTTTCTGGCGCTCTTTTTGATTGGGCTAGTCTGGATGGTTTCGCGCCTGTTGCTGCCAGAAGTCGCCCTTGCCGTTGAGCCAGAAACGACTGCTAGCGACAGCATTGGCCGTAGCTGGAGATTAACTCAGGCATCGGTAGTGCGCATCCAGTTTGTCGTGGTGGCGACCTTCTTGATCACGCTGCCCATTGTGCTGATCACCAACTATGTGCCCCAGCTGCTAATTGTGGGGCTAGAGAGCGGCTCCAACGCCTATTGGGCAATCTACGGCCTGAGCTTGATTCTGGGCTTTTTGGGCAGCATGGTGGTCATGCCTTTGGGACAGACGGTTAAGGGCGTGCTTTACTACGACCTGCGCAGCCGTCGCGAAGGGCTCGACCTGCAGCTGCGCCCTGCCGATGGCTGATCTACCTGCTTTAGTGCCTAGCTGTCGTTTCACTCCTGTCGCCTGCCGCTGCCATGGGTTTGTTTAATACCGTTACCATTCGCACCCCCGAGAGCGTTGAGCTTGACTTCACTCTGGCTGGTATCGGCAGCCGCGCCGTAGCTTTGCTAATTGATTACACGATCCTGAGCGTAGCGCTGCTGGTATTGCTAATCCTGTGGCTGTTTTTAGCCTTCCAGCTGGCAGACATGGACGTGTTTTTAACCCTTGAAGCAGAAACGCTGCAGCTTTGGCTGGTGGCTATTTTCACCATCGGTATGTTCGCCCTCTACATCGGCTATTTCGTCGGCTTTGAAACGAGCTGGCATGGGCAAACCCCCGGCAAACGCTTTGCCAAAATTCGCGTTATTCGAGATGATGCTCAACCCGAGCGGCTGTTTCAGGCAACGTTGCGATCGCTCCTGCGCCCCATCGACGACATCCTTTTCATCGGCTTTTTCTGCATTCTGCTCAGCCCTCAAGAAAAGCGTATTGGCGACTGGTTAGCAGGTACCTTGGTAGTCCAAACCGACCCTAGCACTCCCCAACAGACCATTACCGTCGAAGATCGCGCCCAAACCATTGCCCTCGATCTGCTCAACCTGGCCGACTTCGCCAAAATCACCCCCGACGACTTCGCTACCCTGCGTGAATATCTCCAGCGCCGCCCCGGCATGACTGAGAAGGCCCGTGGCGAAGTCAGCCTACACCTTGGTAGCCGTCTACGTAACCGACTCATGCTCGAGTCGCTACCTGCCGAAATGACCGCAGATACTTTTTTGGAGGCGGTGTACTGGGGGTATCAGCAGCAGTATGGGGAGGGGAGGGTGTAGGGTGCAGGGTATCGGGTTCAAGGCTAAGGAAGCCTACTCGCATCCTTCAACACCTCTGAAACCGCTGTACCTCCCTGCCCCCTGCACTTTGAGTCCTGTACCTCGAACCTCATAACCCCATCTTCTCCTTCACGAAAGAAACCCGACTTCCGAGAGAGGCAGGTTTCTTTCTTTGGTAAGATCAAGAGCTTGCAGTAACTACACACCGACCCCAGGAACCGACTAGGAGAACGCTCATGGCCCGCATGTACTATGACAACGACGCTAATCTAGACTTGGCTAACGGCAAGACCGTTGCCATCATCGGCTACGGATCTCAGGGACACGCCCACGCCCTGAACCTAAAAGATAGCGGCGTGAATGTCATTGTGGGCCTGTACGAAGGCAGCAAGTCTGCCGCCAAAGCCGAGGCCGAAGGGCTAACCGTCAAGCCCGTTGCCGATGCAGCAAGGCTGGCCGACTGGATTATGATCCTGCTGCCGGATGAAGTGCAAAAAACGGTCTACAAGCGCGACATCGAGCCCAACCTAGAAGCGGGCAACGTGCTGTTTTTTGCCCACGGCTTCAACATCAACTTCGGTCAGATTGTGCCGCCCGCTGATGTAGACGTGGTGATGGTCGCCCCCAAAGGCCCCGGCCACATGGTGCGCCGTGCCTACACTGAGGGTCAGGGCGTGCCCTGCCTATTTGCGGTGTATCAGGACGCGACAGGGCAGGCGCGCGATCGCGCCATGGCCTACGCCAAAGGCATCGGCGGCACCCGCGCTGGCGTGCTCGAAACCACCTTCCGGGAAGAGACCGAGACCGATCTGTTTGGTGAGCAGGTGGTGCTGTGCGGCGGCCTGAGCGAGCTGATCAAAGCAGGCTTTGAAACCCTGATCGAGGCAGGATACCAGCCCGAGCTGGCCTACTTCGAGTGCCTGCACGAAGTGAAGCTGATTGTGGACCTCGTCGTTGAGGGCGGTCTAGCCAAGATGCGCGACAGCATCTCCAACACCGCTGAATACGGCGACTACACCCGGGGTCCTCGCATCATCACCGACGAAACCCGCCAGGAGATGCGCAAGATCCTCAAGGAGATTCAAACCGGGCAGTTTGCCCGCGAGTTTGTGCTGGAGAGCCAGTCGGGCAACGCAGGCTTTACCGCCATGCGCCGCCGCGAAGCCGAGCACCCCATCGAGGAAGTCGGTAAGGATCTGCGGGCTATGTTCAGCTGGCTGAAGAAAGTTTAGGTTGCCGCTGTCGCTTTAGCGCTACGCATCGAGTCTTAGGCACTACTCACGTTCCCGGAGCTAGCTCTGGGAACGTTTTTTAGTTTTCAGAGCTAAAGCATCGATTCATAGGAGATCCGCTGAATTGGCTCCTCAGAGCCCTCACCCTAGCCCTCTTCCTGAGGAGAGGGAACCGGAAAAGGACATTTTACAAACTCCATAAGCCCCTCTCCCTGCGGGAGAGGGGTTGGGGGTGAGGGCCCTCAATACTAACCTGCAAAATCAGCGCGATCGCAATCCTACGAAGCAGTCCCCAGATATTGAGGGGTCAAAACAGTTTCTGCAACCGAGTCTCCACTTTTCTCCACTCGATAGGCTTTAGCCTCTGAGCTGGAACTAACAATCTTCTCCAGTTCGCCGTTCACAAAATGCAGCGCGACGCCGTCATCGGCTGCATAACCATTGCCAAGAACGCCTTCCGCAACTAGCCGCTGATACGTGGGCCGTCGCCCGGAATGGTCATAGTGAGGGGAGTGGCTGCCTTTGAGGAAGCCTAAGCACTTCAGCGGGTTGAGCTGCCTCGGCAGGTAGTCGCTGACCCCTTCCTCAAACCAGCAGAGCGCCCCCGCACTCACGCCGCAGAGAATTTTGCCCTGCTCCCACGCCTCTCTGAAGATTTCAACCAGGCCCCAATCCTTCCACAGCGCTAGCAGGCTCTTAGTGTTGCCGCCGCCAACATAGAGAATGTCTTGCTCCAGCACAAAAGCGCGTAGGTCGGCGCTCGGCGGACTAAACAAGGAGAGGTGACAGGGGGTGCAGTTGAGCTGCGTAAAAGCGTCGTAGAACTGAACGATGTAGGAGTCGCGATCGCCGCCTGCTGTTGGCACCAAACAAACGCGTGGTCTCTCTTTAGCAGCCAAGCTTAGGATGTACTCTTCAATCAGCAAGTTCTCCGGCTCTTTGGAGAAACCGCCGCCACCAATTGCAACGATATGTCGATTAATTTCAGCCATACCTAGATTGACGCAGCAAAGCCAGCAGACTTCACCTGTGGATGGCTAGGGACTGGCTAATCGAAAGTAGTAACTTTGACGCCAGATTTTGAGCCGTCAAGCGGCTCTGCAAGATCAGCTTCGGCTACAAAATCAAGCAGCATTTTTGTCAGCTTGTCGGCATACCAGAGGCCCCATTCGTGGCAGCCCTCTTCCACCGTTTTTAGCGTGGCGTGGGGCAGCATTGCCGCCATTTCTTGAGCCCGATCGAGGGGAATGGTGAGGTCTTTATCGGACCACAGCAGCAGAGCGGGGGCCTGCACCTTGGGCAGCAGGCGGCGCAGATCGCCGTAGAGAGACAGCAGCAGCACCTGAAGGACGTTGCCCGTGTTGAACAGCAGGTTGTGGGTGAACACCCGTGGGATGTGGATAAATTTTAGATCCAGCCTGGGCAGAAAGGTTTGCAGCGTCATTTCTGCGGCTCGGCGCAGAGCAATTTCGGGAAGCGATACGGTGGGAACGCCTGTGCCGCCTATCAGCATGATGCTCCTGACCCTTTGAGGATACAGAGCCGCCATGGTGATCGCCAGTCCGCCACCAAACGAGTGGCCCGCCACGTGTACCTGCTCAATGTTGAGCGCCTTTAGAAATGAGTGCAGGAACTCAGCGTAGCCCTCATAGTCAGGAATTAGCCCCGAGTAGGAGGACCGGGCAAAGCTGGGAAGATCGGGAGCTAAAACCGCGTGGTGCTCGGCCAGCAGCTCCAAAATTTCCTGATAGGGTTCGGTCGAAATTCCCCAGCCGTGCAGAAAGAGAATAGGCGTTTCGCTCGATTGAGTTCCGCCTTTTTGATAGAAGATGCTGAACTGGGGCAGATTAACCTGGTGGCTGGTGAGTGTGGGCCGCACTGTCAAAACCTCGCTCATCGTCAAAGCGCTTGAGAACGCTAACTCTGGCACTGTAACAATGCTGTGTAAACAGCGGCCCTTTCTAAAGAGGTAGACTGGCTAGCGCAACCGATGGGAAGCTGTTGCTGCTCCCGCAGCCGCTTCAGCAGAAGCGCTCACGAAGCTGATTTATCGGCAGACCAACGGATGGGAACTAGCGCTCCTAGCCCAGAGAGGGCAGTCGCACCTCCCATGCCGAAGGCAATCCAAGGTGCTAACCCTTCTAGCGGCTCGACGATG
>DATNQE010000258.1:0-2697 GCA_036702895.1 Trichocoleus sp.
GCTAGCCGCATTACTTTAGAACCCCTAGCCAGCTTCGATGCTGGGGGGAAAATGGTGCTGTTTCTAGCGGCTGAAGAACCCACCCTAGAAAATGGCAGCGTTGCAGCAGACGGTAGATCGGTCACTTGGAAACTCAAGCCAGGCATTCAGTGGTCCGACGGCACGCCCTTCACCGCCGAGGATGTCGTCTTCACCTACGAGTTCATCACAAATCCAGAGGTCGCCACGACCACAGCCGCCACCTACGAGAGCATTGAGCGGGTCGAAGCCCTTGACGACACCACCGTCAGAATTACCTTCAAAGAGCCAAACCCAGCCTGGTACCTCGTCTTCACCGGCACGGGCGGCATGATTCTGCCCCAGCACCAATTTCAGGACTACCTGGGGCTTAACGGCCGGGAAGCGCCTGCCAACCGCATGCCCGTTGGTACCGGCCCCTACCGAGTTGTGGAGTTTCGCCCCGGAGACGTCGCCGTTTACGAACCCAACCCCCATTACCGCGAGGTCGACAGCTTAGCCTTTAGCCGCATTGAGCTCAAAGGCGGCGGCGATGCCACCTCGGCCGCTCGCGCTGTGCTGCAAACAGGAGATGCCGACTTTGCCTACAATCTTCAGGTCGAAGCGCCCGTGCTGCGACAGTTAGAAGCAGCGGGCCGAGGCAAAGTGGTGGCCGGTTTTGGCGCTCTGGTAGAGCGGGTCGTTTTCAACTTCACCGACCCCAATCAGCAAACAGCAGACGGTGAGCGCTCCAGCACCCAGTTTCCCCATCCCTTTTTCAGTGACCCTCAAGTGCGTCAAGCTTTCAACCTGGCAATAGACCGAGAAACTATTGCTGAGCAGCTCTACGGGAGTACAGGTAGAGCGATCGCAAACTTTCTCGTCGCCCCCGCCTCTTTTAACTCCAGCAACACAGACTTCACCTACGACCTTGAGCAAGCCCAAGCCCTGCTCGACCAGTCTGGTTGGGTTGACAGCAACGGCAACGGCACGCGGGATAAAGGGGGCCGAGAGATGGAAATTGTCTTTCAAACCTCCGTTAACCCACTGCGGCAAAAAACTCAGGAGATTATCAAACAGTCTTTAGAAGAAATTGGCGTAGGGGTAGAGCTTAAAAGTACCGATGCATCAGTTTATTTTTCGGGGGATCCGGCTAATTCAGAAACCCTGGAGCGCTTTCAGGCAGACCTACAGCTCTTGGCTACAGGCAACACCAACCCCGACCCCGGAGCCTACATGAAAACCTACACCTGCGATGAGATAACTCAAAAAGCCAACAATTGGTCCAAGCAAAACTACTCCCGCTACTGCAACCCTGCCTACGACGCGCTGTGGCAGCAATCGAGCCAGGAAATCGATCCGCAGAAGCGAGAGCAGCTCTTTATCCAGATGAACGATCTGCTCGTCAACGAGGCCGCTGTGCTGCCGATTGTCCACCGTGCCGACGCCGACGGGGTCAGCAATCAGCTCATCGGCATTAACCTCACACCCTGGGACCTGCACACCTGGAATATTGCCGAGTGGCGTCGTCCCTAGAAATGCCGTCCCTAGAAATGCGTCCCTAGAAATGTTGTCCCTAGATAAGGCAGGGCTTAGACTACCTGATTGAAAATGGCCTCCTGCGGTTCTGGGGCAAAGATATAGTCATAATCAAACTGAAAGGACTTGGGATGGCGAATAATCGATAGCCCAAAATTAACCACGACCGAGGTCGTGAATGTCGCCATCACCAGTTCAATCAGGCGCTTGCCTTTAAGCTTGGGGCGCTGCACAAAGTAGTCCCGCCGAGCAAAGAACTGCCCCTCATCCCTAGGAATGATGACGCTGTTAATGCGGTGGGCGTGCTGCACAGGCTTAATGTAAAGCCGAATAAATTCATCCTGGTTTACCTGCAGCCGGTAGAGCCGCTCGTGCTGTGACCAGCTCATCTGGAACATCAGCTTGACCAGCTCAAAGCCCAGGATGTAGTTGAACACGCTATTGCGCTCCTCGCTGCTGGCAACCAACCTAAGCGCCGATTCGAGATACAGGCCTGGCTGCTGCCGAGTATCTTGGGCCGAATGCACATAGAACTGGCGGATGTAGCGCCTGAGCACCGTTTCGGTCAACGTCAAGTGGATGTGAAAGCGCTGCAGATAGACGTTAACTCGGTGCTGGGTGTCCTTGTCCTGAATGATGCGCGACACCAGGCCGTCAGCCGTATAGTCATCCAAAAATTCCGCCTGGATCTCCGGCGGCGTTGCACACATGATGTGGCAGAGCGACAGCACATAGCGTCGCTGCTCCCAAGGCAGACTTTCCAGCCACTGCTTAGCGGCAGCCGGAAGGGAGCCGTAAATCGGGTCGCTGTCTTGCATATAGATGCTGGGAGGGAGAGTGAGCCTAAAGAAGACCCCAACGGTTTGGTCAGCAGCCTCTCTCCCCAATATTCCCCGCCGGCTCGTCCAAACCTCAGCCGAGGAACAGGATTTTCTCCTACAGTCCCTGCTCAGGAGCAAAGCTTAAAGGCGGCTGTAGCGCTCCTCAGCCCAAGGTTCTCCGCGCTCGTGATAGCCGTTGCGCTCCCAAAACCCTAGCGCCTGCTTATCTAGGAACTCAAGCCCACTAATCCACTTGGCGCTCTTCCAGGCATACAGGTGGGGCACCACCAGCCGCATGGGCCCCCCATGCTCCGGCGGCAAAGGCTCACCGAACAAAGTA
>DATNQE010000265.1:0-3757 GCA_036702895.1 Trichocoleus sp.
GCCCATCAGCACGAGCTACCGGGGGCACCAGGTTTATGAGTTGCCGCCCAACTCCCAGGGCTTTACCCTGCTGCAGATTCTCAATCTGATTGAACCTTTTGACCTGCAGGCTCTGGGTCACGGCAGCGCCGACTACTACCACCTATTGGTGGAGGCAACTAAGCTAGCCTTTGCCGACCGGGATCGGTGGCTGGGCGATCCAGCGTTTGTAGAGATTCCGGTGACGGAGCTGATTTCGAAGGCGTATTGCGATCGCAGGCGAGCGCGCCTCAGCCTCACCCAGGCCCAGGCCTATCAACCCGGCAGCATCGGTGGCGACACGGTTTACTCTGCTGTTGTCGATAGCTACGGCAACGCAGTTTCAATGATCCAAAGCCTGTACTTCGACTTTGGCTCGGCGGTAGTGCCCCCGGGCAGCGGCTTTGTGCTGCAGAACCGGGCCCACTGTTTTCGCCTGGACTCTACCCACCCCAACGGCCTGGCCCCCGGCAAACGCAGCTTCCACACGCTAATGCCGGGCCTGGTCACTGATTCTGACAACAGGCTGCAGCTCGTTTTTGGCACAATGGGCGGCGAAGGTCAGCCCCAAACTCAGGTGGCGCTGCTGACGCGAACGCTGGACTTTGGCTTTGATCCCCAGAGCGCAATCGATCTGCCTCGCTGGCTGTGGGGCCGCACCTGGGGTGAAGCCAGCACCCACCTCAACCTGGAGGGCCGCATCGATAGGGCTGTGGGGCAGGCGCTCCAGGCTCGAGGCCACGACGTTAAGTTTAGCCCCGGCTGGGCTGAGCAAATGGGCCATGCCCACATGATTGTGGTGGATGTGCAAACGGGAACGCTGCGGGGCGGCTCTGACCCCCGCAGCGACGGTGCAGCTCTGGGTTTATAGGAATTCAGTCAAGAACGCCCAATCAACCCGGCTGATTTAGGGCCTGCTGATTTGGGTTCTAAAGAGAAATATCGGCAGCGCAAAGGAGAGGCCTACGGCTAAGGTCAGCACGATGTAGAGCCACAGTTCCTGCTGCCGTTGCTGCCGCCGCAGTTGCTCAAAAGCAAACACCCAAAACACCAGCGCCGACACCAGCAGATCGCAGGCCAAAGCGGTTGCTACCGGATTCGCAAATGCTTGGGCGAAAAAGCTAGCCTCGCTTGGGTTGGGACCCAGGAGGAAGTCCAGAAGAAAGGCCCAGGGCAAAAGAGCGCCAGGAATGGCCAGGACCAGGTAACTTAGGCGGAAATTCTGCTTAGCAACTGTTGTAGAAGCTGTTGTCATTGCAAACCTCTTGAACTCGGCTTGAACTACTGCAATTATCTGAAGGTCACGTAATCGCAGCAATTACGTGCCAGGTAATAAAGCCGTTGCCACACTGCTTAGGACATTTAATTTTTAGGGGTATGGAGGCTTTGCCCCAGCTAGGGGTTCACCTCTGCACCCCGTCCTGATTCCAGTGGCTATCGCTATAGAGTGGCGTAATCAGGAGCTTGGCAATGGTAGCAATGCAGCCGGTAGACCGTCCTTTTGGCCTTTGGTTGAAGCACTGGCGATCGCAACGGAGCTTTAGCCAGCTCGATCTGGCGCTTGCTAGCGAAGTCTCTCAGCGGCACATCAGCTTTTTAGAGTCAGGCCGAGCGCAGCCCAGTCGAGATATGGTGCTGCGGCTGGCGGCAGTGCTCGATGTACCCTTGCGCGATCAAAACCTGATGTTGACCACTGCCGGGTTCGCCGCGCTCTACTCCGAGGGTGATTTAGATGCACCAGAAATGCAGCCTGTGCGGCAGGCGTTGGACTTTATTCTGCAGCAGCAGGAGCCCTATCCGGCGCTGGTGGTTGACCGCTATTGGAACCTGCGGCTGCAAAACCAGGCGGCCACTCGGCTGCTGGGTCGATTCATGTCGCCAGAGAGTCTACAGGCATTTTATGAACCCACCGGAATCAACATGATGCGGCTGATGCTGCACCCCCAAGGACTGCGGCCTTTCGTGGTCAACTGGGAGGAAATCGCTGCTCAGCTAGTACAGCGCCTGCATCGAGAGGCGTTAGCCGATGGTCAGGCAACGCCCTCCCACGCCCTGCTGCAAGATCTGCTGCTCAGCGGTGATTTGCCCAAGACTGCAACTGCACCCAACTGGCAGGCGCATCCTGTGCCGCTGCTGACGCTGCATCTGCGCCAGGAAGATTTGAACCTAAGATTTTTCTCAACCATTGCCACACTGGGCACAGCCCACGATATCACCCTACAGGAGCTGCGCATAGAGTGCCTTTTCCCGGCGGATGAGGTAACGCGGCAGGTGCTGTGCGCCAGCTAGCCCCATTTTTT
Source organism: Trichocoleus sp. (assembly GCA_036702895.1). Taxonomy (GTDB): domain Bacteria; phylum Cyanobacteriota; class Cyanobacteriia; order Phormidesmidales; family Phormidesmidaceae; genus JACVSF01. The sequence goes on from DATNQE010000265.1 coordinate 2,319, forward strand.
GAGGTTGGGTTAGGCTTGCTCACCCAACGCGACGCTACCAGATACCCTATTTCTTCTGGCCGCGCAGCAGTTGCTTGACGGTATCAATCATGTCATTGGGGCGAAAGGGCTTGGCAATGTAGGCATCGGCCCCCTGTTTCATGCCCCAATAGCGGTCAAATTCTTCGCTCTTAGAAGAGCAAATGACGACGGGAATGGTCTGGGTGTTGGGAGTGTTTTTAATCCAGCGGCACAGCTCATAGCCGTTCATATGGGGCATGACGATGTCGAGCACCACCAGGTCGGGGGGGTTGGTTTCGATCATTTCCTTGGCTTCGACCCCGTCTCTGGCTTCGACTACATTCATCCCAGCATTGATCAAGAGCCCAGCGATCATTTCTCGTAGGGTTGAACTGTCATCCACAATCAAAACTGTGCTCATAACCTGTGATTCGCCGGGAACTGGGTCCGCTGTAGTATCTCTTCGTTCGTTATTATTCTGTATTACCAGAACCTCTTACAAGAGTAGCCTGATATTCCCCAGGCGACTTCCGTCCGCAATCATACCCTTTGGCTCGGGTAAGCCATAGTTCTAACGTTATTTCTCAGCGTTTGCCCCAACTTGGTCAGCGCTCAGCCTCTAAGCCCTCCAATTGCGCCGATGCGGGTGTCTCTGCTCCTCATCAGGGCATTCTAAGCAAAAGGCGATCCGCCGGAAACTGGTCATTAAACTGCGTTTGAGCGCTAGGGGCTGGTGGTATAGGGTCAGCGGGCGCCGTTGGTTAGCTGCAAAAAGGTGAACTGCCCTCGCTGCACTAAGCCAACGGTTAGCGCGTAGTGGTCATCGCCTTCAGGTCCCCTTCGCCATACAGGGAACGGCAGAACGATGAGCTTCACAGATGAGGAAATTGATAAAATTCGTCACTATTTCGGCTACCCTGCCGCTACCGGATGGCGGCACCAGATTCGGGCGCTGTGTGACTCCGTGAGCCGCAGCAATGAGGAAGTGGAGCAAAGGGTGCGATCGCAACTTCAGGAACTCAACCAGCTGGATCGACAGCTACGCCAGCAGGCTGCTGAAGCTGCTCAAAATAATGCCGCCGGTAAACCACCGCTGCCCGCTGAACCCCTCATGGCGCTCAAGCAGGCCCAGGGTGAGCGGGTAGAGCTGCTCTCGGGGCTTTTGGAGCTGCCGATTCACCGCACCATGTTTAGAGGTGGGGGGTCGCAGTCCTCCCGGCGGTTGCGCTAAAGATCGGCCAAACTGGAGCATACACTCCCTTTAACCCCTGCACCTAGGCCATCCTGGGTGCTTTCTGCTGTTGGGTTTACTGGTTCCAACAGCCTTTTGTCCGGTGCCGCTGTCGCTTTAACGCACCATTTGATGAAAAAGCCGCTTTCCGTCAATCAGTGGCATCAGGCGTTGCGGTGTCGACCCTCTACCGGCAATTGTGGCTAGA
>DATNQE010000273.1:0-3892 GCA_036702895.1 Trichocoleus sp.
CTCCTCCGGAGCTGCTGCATGTCTCATGTCGCTTGCGAAACAGGATGACAACCGAGCATCATGTGCATTCAACAAAATTTGATATATAGCTCTGGCCAGGTCGCTTAGGACGAGAGCTGTTAGTAATAGTGACGTCTGGGACGGCGACCTGACGCGCAATCGCCTTACGACTATTTCTGGTGGAATGTCCTAATCAAATTGGCGATTGCTATAACTGGCAATAGCTCTATCTCAGTAGGTCGACACAAATAACCGATCTACTAAGCAACTGTCATTGCGAGGCCCGTAGGTCGAAGCAATCTTAAAGGAAGGCTCCGCTAGGAGATTGCCGCGCTTCGCTCACAATGACACCCTACGTTTGATTTGGGGTTCTACATTATGCAGAGATTACTGGGAATCCCTTGCTGGCGTTCATTAGAAGTACCGTAACGACCGTTGATGCAGCCTCTTCCAATCAACCAAGCGGCAGGGTTTCCTCAAAGGCTACTTCATTGCTTTAAGCAACATGCGGACTTTGCTGCGCTGCTGGCGGTCAAGGTCTTGAGGAAATGCCAGCTCCAGAGAAACTTTGGGGTCTTCCAAAAAGGCGGTACCTTCCATCCAAACTGGACGAGGAGAGAGTACATCAATAGCTTGCACCTGGGCCAGCAGACTAACGGCATTGCCACGGGCATCGAAAAATAGCAGTCCCAGCAGCGGCCTGTCTTGACGCAGAGTGTCAATGTCGATAGGGGCCAAATCTGACAGCTCAAGCCGCAGGTCGCGCGTGCTAATTTCTAGAACCTCGGCCTGGTAATCCTGCCCCGACCAGCCATCCCAAATTAGCTGCAGTGAGCCTCGCACCTGCTTGCGCATCTGCATCCCCGACTCAGGTTTAAATTCACTGAAAACCCGACCTAAGCTGGTAGCGATAAAGCGTAGGGAGGCAAAGGGCCGATCGGCGTTACTGCGGCGCTGGGAGTACCACTCTCGTACATCGGAGTAGATGACCAGGGATAGATCGTCAGCCTGGGTGTGGCTCAGGTCAATAAAATCAAGCGACAGTAGGGTTTGCAGGCTGCTGGTGGCAACTGCCCGCACAATCTGCGCATCAACCAGCACACGAGCATCGTAGTCACCCACCAGCTCGACGCGCACTTGGTCGGGCACATTGGGCCATTCGTCCAGCAGGATCTGCGCGCCAGACTCACTAACGTTGACGGTTTTGCCCGGCCAACTCTGGTCATCACTGTGGACAATGGCAGTGAGCTTGCGGGGCAGACGGTGAGCCCGACGCAGCTGGGGCTGCTCGAAGGCCACTAGACAAGCCGAAAGCACCAGCACCAAGTTGAACATGCACCACAGGGCGTTGATCAACACCGCCTGGCTGTCTTCGGGGCTCAGAATAAGCCAGAAGGGCACGGCCAGCAGCGAAGCCCCAGTGATGACTCCCAGCACCACGAGATAGCGCACACTGTCGAGATCGAAGTTGCGCTCGTTGACCTTGAGTCCTTTGGCGGTGACGTTGAAGCTGCCTAGCTTAGGGTTGATCAGCGCGAGTAGGGTCACTATCCCGGCCTGGAAGGAAAGGGAGAACTCGTAGATTTCGTTCCAAAAGGAGAACCGGACGTGTTTGTAGGGAATGTGGTTAGTCTGCATCGACAGGGCGATGTGGGGCAGGGCGTAGAGCAGGGTTTCGAGGCCCAGCCCTTTTACCGAGTTGATGCTGAATAGGAGGAAGAGGTTGGGCGCGATCGCATACATCAGCCGGGGGAACCCAAAGAAGAAGTGGGAGGTCGCGCTGAAGTAGCAGACGCGCTGGGGCAGCGTGAGGTTGAGTTTGCGGTTGAACAGCGGATTTTCTAGCCGCAAAATCTGGGCCATACCACGAGCCCAGCGCACCTGCTGCCCCACGTAGGCCGAGAACTTTTCGGGAGCTAGCCCGGCCACCATGATCTTGTCGTAATAGATGGTCTTGTAGCCCAAGGAGTGCAGCCGCAGGGAGGTATGGCAGTCTTCGGTGACGGTCTCGGTGGCAATGCCGCCGATCTCCAGGAGGTACTGCCGCCGCACAACTGCTGCTGAACCGCAGAAAAAGGCGGCATTCCAGGCGTCGTTGCCCTTTTGCAGCACCTTGTAAAACAGCTCGTTGCCCACCGGCACCTGCCCCTGGGTCAGCAGGTTGCGCTCGAAGGGATCGGGGTTATAAAACCAGTGGGGTGTCTGCACCAGAGCCACTGCTGCGTCGTAGAAAAATCCCACTGTCTCCTGCAAAAAGCCCCGCACCGGAATGTGGTCGCAGTCGAGGATCATGACCAGATCGCCCTCGGTGCGCTGTAGCGCGGTGTTGATGTTGCCCGCCTTGGCGTGGTCGTTGTTATCACGCGTCAACATGGTGCAGCCTAGGTCTTCACACATGCGGGCCAGTTCGGCACGGCGCTCTGGAAACTTGCGGCCATCGTCAAGCACGTAGACTCGTGTTTTGTCCTTTGGATAGCTCAGCGCCAGAGCCGCCAGAGCCGTTTTGCGAACGATTTCTACCTCTTCGTTGTAGGTGGGAATGTACACATCCACCGTGGGCCAGCTCTCCTGGGGCCACTGGGCCAAATCGACCGGCTGGCGTTTGCGCAGCTTTAGCGTCTGAAAATAAGACAGAAACAGCGTGCCCAGCGCGTAGAGCTCAGCTAGAAACAGCAGAACTGAGAACACCGCATCTAAGCGGGTGTCGAGGTTGAGGGTATAGCGAGTGCGGTAGTAGAGGTAGCGCACAGTGGTGAGGCTACTCAGCATCACCATAAATAGATGCAGATACTCCCGCGCTTTGGTCTGGGTCGTGTGGCGGTCTTCAAGCCGTTGCACCAGCGCCCCCAGCCCAACTAGCAGCACGGCGACCAGCCCCTGCTCGGGCAGAGCGGTTTTAATCGTGATCAGGGGCAGCGCCAGCAGCAGCAGGGCGCTCACCAGCAGCAGCCTTTGCCAGGGACTCAGCCAACGCAGAATAGCGTTGATTTGGCGCGGCCAAGTCTCAGACAGCCAGCGGGTCAGCTGCTGCCCCCGCTTGGACGGGCGAGAGCGGAACGGCAGCGATAGGCGAAAGGGAAACCCCGTCATCGTTTACTCCTGTTAGCGGGTCTGGCGTGGGGTGTGGCTTGAGCCGTTTTAGCTCTGGTCATTCTGGTTAGGGCCGTAGTTTAGGTAAGCCTGCGCTATGCCATAGAGCAGCAGCGCCAGCACAACCGTACCGGGCACTAACACGAGCCAGTGGGCCCGCAGCAGCTGCATAAACCAGGGTGGAGCCGGGGTTGTAGCGAGCTGCACCTGGGGCGACTGGCGCAAAAATGCCAGCCGATAGTCATGGGGTTCATTAGGGTCAGGGTTAGGCTGGTTCGCGCGAATTAGGGCCGTATCGCCTTCAATCTGGTAAAACAGCGAGTCGTAGCGCACCAAATCGGTGAGGCTTGCGAGTCCCTGGTTATTCTGTCCGCTAAGGGCCAGCACCAGCCGCTGACCGTTCCAGGGGGAAATGACAGCCTTCATTACGCCTTCGGGGTCGGGCAGGGTTTGCACCTGGCTGGCGCCCCACTGCCGTGAGAGCTGCTGGCGCAGGCTAAAGCCTTGACTGGTAAGGACCTCTGGAAAGGGGAAGCGGGACTGAGAGCCAATGGCAATCAGGTTGCGATCGCGCTTCACCGCCTCCGGCAGCGTTCCCTGCTGGAACACCTGGAGCTTTACCGACTCACTCCGACTTAGCCGCCCCAACCGCTCAGCCGTCTCCAGCAGCAGCGTGATCTCGGGTGGGCTCGGCCGATCGGGTAGCACCAGGGCTGTGGTGGACAAATCCTGGGGTGCGGTAAAGGGAAAGCCGGTGCTGAGGAGTTTGAGGTCAGGAAGGTTTGCGATCGCTTCGCGGTTG
>DATNQE010000275.1:0-4395 GCA_036702895.1 Trichocoleus sp.
CAGAGACGCTTTCGCAGGGACCCCATTTTTGGTGATTTCGCTTGCTTTAGCGCTTTTACAGGCTAGATCAGGCGCTAGGATGAATAGGGCTAGTTGAGAGCTGAAGTCTAGTTTTCTGAATGTTGCTGCTCAATGCTGCACCCTCCGTCGCGCCACAACCCGTTACCTGTTATTGGCTGGCGGGAGTGGATAGCCCTTCCCCTATTAGGGATTACTGGAATTAAGGCAAAAATCGACACGGGAGCGCGCTCATCCGCAATTCATGCCTTTGACGTTGAGCTTTTTCAGCACCAAGGGCAACGAATGGTTCGGTTCAAAGTTAACCCGCTGCAGCGAGACAGTCTGTGTGTGATAGCAGCAGAAGTGCCGCTGTTGGACGAACGGGTCGTGCGCAACTCTGGCGGGGAAGCTCAGCTGCGGGCTGTCATAGAAACTCCGGTAAATGTGGGCGGTCAAATCTGGCCGATTGAGCTCACCCTGACCAATCGAGATGACATGGGATTTCGAATGCTGCTGGGACGGCAGGCGATTCGGCACCGTTTCCTGGTAGATTCGGGGCGCTCGTATTTGCAGAGTTCCCGGCGCACCCGTTTGCCTAAACCTTAGCCCGCTTAAACAAAATCTTGGCCAGGTATTTTCAAGTTTATGAAAATCGCTATTCTCTCAAGAGATCCGACGCTGTATTCAACTCGGCGGCTAAAGGAAGCCGGTGAGGGGCGGGGGCATGATGTGCGGGTGATTGATCACCTGCGCTGCTACATGAATATTACGTCTCACAAGCCGATTGTGATGTATCAGGGGAAGCCGCTGGAGGACTTCGATGCGGTGATCCCCCGTATTGGTGCGTCCAACACGTTTTACGGCACAGCGGTGGTGCGGCAGTTTGAGATTATGGGCGTTTTTACGGCAAATGAGTCTCAGGCGATTTCCAGGTCGCGCGACAAATTGCGCTGCCTGCAAATCTTGGCGCGACTCGGGATCGGTCTGCCTGTAACGGGCTTTGCCCACTCCACTAAAGATATTGACGGTTTGATTGATACGGTCGGCGGTGCGCCTCTGGTGATCAAGCTGCTGGAAGGCACCCAGGGAATTGGTGTGGTTTTGGCAGAAACCAATCAGGCGGCCAAGTCGGTAATCGAAGCGTTTCGCGGGCTCGATGCCAACATTTTGGTGCAGGAATATATTAAAGAGGCGGGCGGCGCAGATATTCGCTGCTTTGTCATCGGCGAAAAAGTGGTGGCAGCAATGAAGCGCCAGGGGGCACCGGGCGAGTTTCGCTCTAACCTGCACCGGGGCGGCAGCGCCAGCAAAATTCGGTTGACTCCGGAGGAGCGCAGCACCGCCATTCGAGCAGCTAAGGCGATGGGCCTGCGGGTAGCCGGGGTGGATCTGCTGCGCTCTAACCACGGCCCAGTGGTCATGGAAATTAACTCGTCACCGGGACTAGAGGGGATTGAGACAGCAACAGGTATCGATGTGGCCGCGAAGATTATTGAGTTTATTGAGAAGAACGCTGACCCAGGTAAACCCGATAAAAATCGCGATCGCACTCGCTACTGACCTTGCAAACAACCGTCATACCCCTGACAAAACCCAGTCACCCCCTCGTCATACCCGGTTTCTACCGTATGGATAAGAAGATTTAAACGTCACTTCAGAGGTGGTTGCATGGACAGATCAAGGTCACGGGATGGTGATACCAGACGCTTCAGAAAGGTAGGCACGTCCCTGGCGTTAGTGCTGCTTGGGGCAGGAGTTGCCACCGCCGGCACTGGGGGGGGACGTCTGTTTGAGCGTATGAATGGGGAAGCCAACCGGGCTGAGGTCGAAGCTCCCAGAGCTGTGGAAACTGCTTTTCCAGGGCAGGGGCTACTCGACCGGGTAACCAGTCCTGCCCCTCAAAACACCCAGATTATTCCTGAGAACCCCAATTTCATTGCCAGCATCGTCAATGAAGTTGGCCCAGCGGTCGTGCGGATTGATTCATCCCGCACCGTATCTCGCGGCAACCCCAATGCCTCTATGGATCCGCGTCTGCGGGAGTTTTTTGGCGGTAGAGTCCCCAACGGCCCGACAAACCGGGTTGAGCGGGGTACAGGTTCAGGCTTTATTATTAGCCGCGACGGGCAGATCATTACCAATGCCCACGTGGTCGATGGGGCCGATACGGTGCAGGTCACCCTGAGAGATGGCCGCAGCTTCGACGGACGGGTCATGGGCGCAGACCCAGTAACCGATATTGCCGTTATCAAAATTGAGGCCAACGGCCTACCAGCGGTTGCGTTTAGCGATTCAGACGCGATTCAGCCAGGAGAATGGGCGATCGCAATTGGCAACCCCCTGGGTCTGGACAACACTGTAACGGCAGGAATCATCAGCGCCACCGGGCGCTCCAGCGGCGAAGTCGGTGTGCCTGACAAGCGGGTAGACTTCATCCAAACCGATGCAGCGATCAACCCTGGTAATTCCGGTGGGCCGCTGCTGAACGTGCGGGGTGAGGTAATCGGCGTCAATACAGCGATTATTTCGGGCGCTCAAGGGCTGGGTTTTGCCATTCCGATCAACACGGTGCAGCGCATTGCCGACCAGCTTGTAGCCAACGGTAAGGTAAACCATGCCTACCTGGGCATTGAGATGGTGACGCTGTCGCCTGCTGTCAAAGAGGACTTGAATAACAACCCCAATAGCCCTTTGAAAGTGGATGAAGAGCAGGGCGTGCTGATTGTCAGAGTTGTGTCTGGCTCCCCTGCAGCCGAGGCAGGACTTCGGGCTGGAGATGTTATTCAGCGCGTTGGCGGGCAGGAAGTAAATCAGAGCAGCGCTGTCCAGCGTGCTGTGGAAGCATCTCAGGTGGGCGGTAATTTAACTCTGGATATCCTCAGGGATGGGCAGCAGCAGACGTTGAATGTGCGTCCTGGTGCGCTGCCGTCAGTTCAATAAGTTTGGCTAGCAAGAGACGGGTCTCCTCTAAATTTCAAGGCCGCAGCACTGCTGCGGCTTTTTTTTGTGCAACAGCTATCTAGAGCCCGCACCGAGCTAGTCAAGACGTTGAAAAGAAATAGAGGCGTGGGGGCTGCGCCATAGGATTTGCTCCTGCACCCTTTGTTCTCATCGATCCGTCTACATAACTATAGAGAAACTGTGCCTAATGGTGAGGGGGAGGTCAGAAGGTAACAGGCCAAAGAGTAAAATTGCAAAGGACACCCCCTCCAATAGAGGCGATATGAGCGGCGACACCATTTTTGGCAAGATCATTCGACGGGAGATTCCGGCCAATATCGTTTATGAAGACGATCTGTGCCTAGCTTTTACGGATGTAAATCCCCAGGCGCCGACTCACATTCTGGTGATTCCTAAAAAGCCGATTCCCAAGCTTTCAGAAGCTGAGCCTGCAGATAAAGAACTGTTAGGCCATTTGTTGCTAACTGTTAAGGAGGTCGCCCAACAGGCAGGGCTTCAAGAGGGCGGCTACCGTGTCGTTATCAACACCGGAAATGACGGTGGCCAAACCGTTTTCCATCTACATATCCACATTCTTGGAGGGCGGCCTCTGGGGTGGCCACCAGGCTAATTCATTTGTCTTTATCTGAAGAATTAAAGTTTTTTATCTTTCGGTTGGGTACAGCCTCAGGAAACTTTATTTTTATTCTTAGGTGGGTAGTCTATGGCATTTGCTTTCGGCTATTCACTCAAGGCCGCTGTTTATTTATTTGGCAATCATCACTATGACTACTTCCCTTCGTACCCGCGACAGCGTGGGCACCTGGGAGCGGTTCTGTCAGTGGGTGACCAGCACCGAAAACCGCCTCTATGTAGGCTGGTTCGGTGTGCTGATGATCCCCACTCTGCTTTCCGCAACCGTGTGCTTCATCATTGCCTTCATTGCCGCTCCCGCTGTGGATATTGACGGCATTCGTGAGCCTGTTGCTGGCTCACTGCTCTATGGCAACAACATCATCTCGGGTGCTGTTGTTCCCTCTTCCAACGCCATCGGCCTGCACTTCTACCCCATCTGGGAAGCTGCTTCCCTTGATGAGTGGCTCTACAACGGCGGTCCTTACCAGCTCGTTATCTTCCACTTCCTGATTGGCATCTTTGCCTACATGGGTCGTCAGTGGGAACTGAGCTACCGCCTCGGTATGCGTCCTTGGATCTGCGTTGCTTACAGCGCACCCCTAGCCGCTGCTACTTCCGTTTTCCTGATTTATCCGCTGGGTCAGGGCTCCTTCTCTGACGGCATGCCTCTAGGCATTGCGGGCACGTTCAACTTCATGCTCGTGTTCCAGGCTGAGCACAACATTCTGATGCACCCCTTCCACATGCTGGGTGTGGCAGCAGTCTTCGGTGGCTCCCTGTTCTCCGCGATGCACGGCTCTCTGGTGACTTCTTCTCTGG
>DATNQE010000284.1:0-5961 GCA_036702895.1 Trichocoleus sp.
CGCAACCTGAGCAAAGCAGCCTGCTATCGGTAAGCCCTAGCGCCCTGCTGACAGCTTACCTAACAGAAACCTCTGGAAATATTCAGAACCAGGGACAGCTATTAGCGGGGCAAACCCTGTCGTTGGTCGCCAACCGCCTTGACCTCAAGGGGCAGCTCGCGGCAGGAGAAGACCTGATCTTGCTAGCAGGCGACACGGTACAAATTCGTGACGCGGTCGAGGCTCCCTTCGTTGCTCTGGCCGGAGGTGATCTGCTGGTGCAGGGCAACGAGCAGGTAGATATCGTAACGCTCAGTCACCCCGACAGCGAGCTCTATGCCTACGGCGATATGACCTTGCGCTCTGCCAACGCCGTTGGCGGCGATGCCCGTTACTGGAGCGGCGGCACCTTCCGGGTTGAGGCACTCGACGGCAGCCCCGGGAGCTTGCACAGCCCCGTTGATCCAATTATCCGCACCGTCAACGACGTCGTCATTGAAAGGTACAGAGGCACTTCCCTGCATATCCTGGCTGGTGGCTCTGTCACACTAGGTACGGCCGTTATTACCGGCCCTGCTGCGGGCCAACCTGGGGTGGATTACCTGCAGGAAACGGTGGTTCTATCAGACGGCACTGCGGTTCAGGCCAATGGTGCCGCACAACCCACGTTGGATGTGCGAGCAGGCGTTCGTCCGCAGGCACTCGGCACCCCCTCCGCAACAGTGCTAACGGGATTTGATCAGGCTAGAGATCGGTTTGTGGGTAAGGCCTTTGTCGCTGAAACGGCTTCCAGTGCCGACATTACCGTAGGAGATGTCTTTATTAATGCGCCCAATGGGCTGGTGCTGCTTACAAATCAGTACAGCCCCAACGCTGATATTCCGGGCGGCAGTATTTTTGTCACGGGAGAAGGGATCTACGGTGACGGTATCAACACCAGGGGATTTGGTCGCCAAGGCGGCACTGTTTTTCTGGAAGCGCGTGACGATATTTCCGTTACAAACAGCTTCATCAAAACAAGTGGGCCAGGACAAGTTGGAGACATTGTTCTAGTTGCGGGAGGCACTGTTCGCTTTGACGGTCTAGACGGCAGTCCAACAGGTGCCTCTAGCGACATTGCAACAGGAGAAAGAGGCATTGGAGGCGACGTACAAATCCGAGCAAACAATTTGGAGGTGATCAATGGTGCCCAGCTAAGCGCCGCAACGTTTGGGCAGGGACCAGCCGGCAGCGTAATTTTAGAAATTACCGATACGGCTCGCTTCGTTGGCTCTGGCCCAGACAGTAAACTTCCGAGCGGTGCTTTTAGTAGGGTGACTCCTATTGGTCAGGGTGCTGGCGGCGATGTCAGGGTGAAGGCGGTTAATTTGGAGGTGTTAGACGGAGCTGTAATTAGTACCGCTACGTTTGGAGAGGGGGATGCTGGCAGCGTCATTCTAGAGATTGCCGGGACCGCCCGTTTTGCTGGCTACGATGTAAAGGATGGCAGCAACAGTGGCGCTTTCAGCGACATTGCACCCAACGGCAAGGGCAATGGCGGCAATGTGGAGATTCGGGCGGCCAATCTAGAGGTGCTAAGTGGAGCCCAGTTAGGGGCCGGAACCGCTGGGGAGGGGATCGCTGGTAACGTCACTTTAGAGATTAGCGATACGGCTCTCTTCGAAGGGTTTAACCCAATTCGAAATACCCCAAGTGGTGCTTTCAGCAGTATTGGAGCAACGGGTAAGGGGGATGGTGGGGACTTGAAAATTAGGGCAACTAATTTAAGGGTGCTTAACGGTGCCATCTTGAGTGCTGCTACCTCTGGGGAGGGGAATGCCGGTAACGTCCTTTTAGATGTTGCTGATACAGCAAGCTTTGAGGGAGTTAACTCGATCAAGGGGAATCCGAGTGGGGCTTATAGCAGTGTTGTATTTGGTAGTAAGGGCGCTGGAGGCGACTTGAAGATTGCGGCTAATACCCTAGAAGTGCTCAGCGGAGCTGCGCTAAGTGCCGGAACTGCGGGAAAAGGCGACTCGGGGGACGTGATTCTAGAAATTACGGGTGTTGCTCGTCTTGACAGCGCTAATGCTGCTGGAGGTTCTACCAGCATGGTAACCAGCAGTGTTGGGTTAACTGGTTGGGGCAATGGCGGTGATCTGAAAATTCGAGCTGGCACGCTAGAAGTCCTTAATGGCTCTCAGCTGAACGCCGCTACTTCTGGACAAGGGGATGCTGGCACTGTCGTTTTGGAGATTACAGGTGTGGCTCGCTTCGATGGCGTTAATCCAGTTGATCGTAGCCAAGGCGGTGCTTTTAGCAGTGTCCAACCACAGGGAAAAGGCAGTGGGGGCGATTTGAAGATTCGGGCGAACACGCTAGAAGTGCTCAATGGGGCATTGCTAGTAGCTGGAACCTTTGGGGATGGGGACTCCGGCAATGTGATTTTAGAAATTGCGGATGCAGTTCGCTTCGCAGACTTTAAGGGGGCGCCCAGCGGTGCTTTGACCAGCGTTGGGTCGAGTGCCAAGGGCCAGGGAGGCGATATTCGTATTCAGGCTGCGCGTCTCGATATCAGCAGTGGGGGAGGGTTAACGGCAGGCAGTGTGGGCCAAGGGGATGCTGGAAATGTGGTGCTAAGCATTCGAGATCGCATTCAGTCCAACAACGGCATCATCGCCACCAATGCCCGATCTAATTCTGGGGGGCAAATTCAAATTGAAACGGACAGCATTTTCCTCCTGGGCGACAGCGACATTCAAACCTTTGTCAACTCAGGCGAAAACAGCGGTGGCAACATCACCATCAACGCTAACTTTTTAATTGCCCTAGACGATAGCGACCTCCTCGCCTTTGCGGTTGATGGGCGGGGTGGCAATATCGATTTGACACGCACTGCTTTCTTTGGTCAAAACTTTCAGATTGCGACCCTGGGTACTGACCCCAGCACGCTTGACGACAACAGCCGGGTAGATATCAGCGCTACGGGCCGTCTTGCCTCGGGCTCTGTTTCTCTACCAGATGTGAGTTTTATCGAAAACAGCCTCACTGAACTGGCGGATACCCTTGTAGGTACCGAAACCTTCACCGCTGGAAGCTGTATAGCCAGCAGTAGTGCCGAGGGGGCGTTCGTCGTCTCGGGCCAAGATGGCTTGCCGAGCAGACCGGGGGATGCTGCCCTCGCAGCGTTTGCAACGGGTTCAGTGCAAGTTCTCGATGGGAGTAGTGCAGGGAACAAAGGTGAACAAGCGCTTATTCTGCAGGAGCCCGAGGGGCTTTACCAGCTTGCAGATGGCCGGTTAGTGCTCAGCAGGGCATGCCAGGACTAAGTGTGGACCAGTCTTTACAAGCTGCTCAGCACAGCAGCTAACCCTGTTTCGAGCAGTTAGCGATAAGGTAGTTGGAGTCCGGGTGCGTAAAGCAGCAGTGAGGGAACCGCATGAGAGGGATGAGCCCAGCAGTAGCACCTGAGCAAACGCCTAAGCTCTCGACACTACAGCGCTTTCTAAGCTACTTTCGGCCCTACCGCAAAGAGCTGCCTGCAGCGCTTACCCTCGTTGTCATCGGGGCCGCTACGCAATCAATTGGGCCTCTCTTAATCGGTTGGTCAATTGACAATCTTATTGTGCCGGGAAATTTAACCGGCTTGCTTGGGCTACTGGGGCTGCTAGCGGCCGTGTATGCCCTTGGGGTCTGGGCAATTCGGGGGCAGATACTGCGCATTGGCTCCATTATGCAGCGCCTGCTGGCGCAGCTGCGGCAAGACATTTTTCTCAAGATTCAGAGCCTGCCCATCAGCTTCTTCGACCGCAGCGAAGCCGGCGATCTGATGAGCCGCTTGCTGAACGATGTCAACACCGTGAATCAGGCGTTTGGGCTGACTATTCCGCAGATTTTAGGGCAGTCGTTTAGCTTGATTGGCATCATCATTGCCATGCTTGCGCTCAACCTGCAGCTGGGCCTGCTGAGCAATCTGGTGGTGCCGCTGATGGTGTTTACCACTAGCCTGTTCTCCCGCTGGGCCAGGAGTCGGTTCCGCGTTACCCGCCAAACCATTGGGGATCTCTCGGCCAAGCTAGAGGAAGATATTGGCAGCGTACGAGAGGCTCAGGCCTTTAACCGGGTGCAGCTCAACATTGAGGAGTTTGACAGCCTCAATGCAGCCAACCGCAAAGCCAATGTGGAAGCGGTAGCAGTGACTGCGGCCTTTTTACCGTCCATCGACTTTCTTAACACACTAGCAACCGCAGGAGTGATGGCTTACGGCGGCTACCTGGCGGTGACGGGAGCGGCGACGGTGGGTGTGGTCACGGCATTTCTGCTCTACGTACAGCAGTTTTTTCGACCGATTCAGATCCTTAGCCAGTTTTACACCCAAGCCCAATCAGGACTCGCCGGACTCGATCGCATCTTTCTGCTGCTCGATGAGCCGTCATCGATGCAAGATGCTCCCAACGCTGGAGAGATGCCGCCTATTCGCGGCGAAGTAACCTTTGAGCAGGTCGTTTTTGGCTATACCCCAACCCAACGAGTGCTCAACGGTGTTAACCTGCAGGCTAAGCCCGGGCAGATGATCGCCCTAGTCGGCCCAACCGGAGCCGGAAAGAGCACCATTATCAACCTGATTTTGCGGTTTTATGATGTCTCTGGCGGGGCGGTCATAATTGACGGCATAGACGTGCGAAGCGTGACCCAGGCGAGTTTGCGCCGCCAGATTGGTATTGTTCTGCAAGACAACATTCTTTTTAGCGGCACGGTGGCCGAAAACATTGCTTTTGGCGCTCCTCACGTCAGCCAGGCAGAAATTGAAGCGGCGGCCCAGGCGGCTAATGTGCACGAGTTCATTACCTCCTTGCCCCAGGGCTACAGCACGCGCTTAGGAGAACGGGGTGCCCCTCTAAGTCAGGGTCAACGGCAGCTGGTCAGCATTGCCCGCGCTGTGCTGATCAATCCCAGAATCCTGATTTTAGATGAGGCTACTAGCAGCATCGACACCCGCACAGAAGCGCTGGTGCAAGATGCGATCGCACGTCTGCTAAAAAATCGCACTAGCTTCGTCATTGCCCACCGCCTCAGTACTGTGACCCAGGCCGATCAAGTGCTGGTTATCCAACAGGGCCAGATCGCTGAACAGGGCACCCATGCCGAGCTAATGGCGCGCCAGGGCATCTATGCCAACCTCTACGCGCTGCAGCTAGGGACGGGGCAACCCGACCCAGCTGCCGTCTCACGCTAGAGGCGAACGACGTTCATCAACAAAAGCTCCCCCGACAGGGTTGAATGCTGTCGAGGGAGCTTTTGAATGTTGATACAGCAGTAGACAGGTTGGTTAGGACACGGGGTGCAGGGGTGAAACCCCTAGCTGGGGGCCATGCCCCCATTTCTCGCGAATGTCCTAACTAGCTCGATACAAGCTATATATGGGCGGCTGCTCTATTCGAAGACGCAGGAGCGGCTGTTTAGGTCAAACCGGTAGCCGTGGGGCAAAACGTGCAGTTTTACGCCACAAAGGGCCAAGGGCTCATCCTTAAGCAGTTCATTCACATTGTTGTGGGTGATGTTAGCCACATCTACGATGGTCACAGCGCCCTCGCCAATGACTCGCAGTTCGCTGCCGTTGATTGCGATCGCGGTATTTTCATCAATACCAAATCCGATCACCACCGGCTGCTGGGCGACTGCCGAAAGCAAACGACCAATACGGCCCCGCTGGGCGAAGTGCTGGTCAATCACCACTCCCGGCAAAAAGCCCATGCCCTCTTCCATCCGCACCACGTCCGGGCGAGGGTTGGTCTCAGCCTCTCCTTCCACAATCATCATGTCCGGCATCATGGCGGCCCCAGCGCTGGTGCCAGCAATCACAATGCCTTCAGCAAGGCGCTGATGAAGCGTTGCATCTAGCTCAGTACCCTTGAGCAGGTCGGTAATGCGCGCCTGATTGCCCCCAGTAAAGAAGACACCTGTGGCCTGCCTAATATCCTCAAGGGCGCTTTCACTGCTAGC
>DATNQE010000286.1:0-6888 GCA_036702895.1 Trichocoleus sp.
GTTGTAGACGAGTATGGAGGGACTCGAACCCCCGACACCCAGGACCGGAACCTGGTGCTCTATCCAACTGAGCTACATACCCAACCGTAGCTTCGTCATTTTAGCACTTATTTTTGCTGTCTATCCATTTTTTGCTGCCCAAGTTAGGGCGCACACACCTGACCGTCGCTGGCAAAGGCCAGCGGGTAGTCGGGCCGCAGCGGGTAGCGGTCATCTGGCCCTGCATCAAAGCCGTAGCCCCTAACCAGGGTGTACGTTTGTAGCACCACCCCAAAACGCTTTATCTGAATCTGCTCTGGCGGGTCAGTGCGCTCAAACATGGCGAGGTGAATGGGGCAGATGGGGTGCCAGTCCTCTCCCAGCAGCACTGCGTCGCGCCCCTGCATCGCGTCCCGGTCGTACCAAAAATCAAACTGATCAAGGCGACCAGAGATAGCGATGACCTGAGGACTGTTGAGCTGATAGCCCAAGGCTCCGGCGGAGCGGTAGTCGGTGGTAAGCAACAGAGGGTTTTCCAGAGTTTGGGCCTGGGTCTGTACCCGAGTTGCGATCGCATCCCAGCCGTACAGCGCCGCACTGTCAGGGTCAACGACACCGCTGATCAGCGCCGTCAGCGGTACTACGGTGTAGTGAAAAATCAGCGTCGCCGCTACGGTAATGCCAATGAGCTGGGCGCTGAGCAAAAGTTTTTGCCGCTGCATAGGCGATGAAGCAGCGGGCGCAGGCGAAAGTGGGCGCAGAAACAGTCCGGCCACCAGAGGAAACAGGAGCGGGTAGGCCAGGATGTTCCAGTAGTAGTAAGCTACCGACACTAGCGAGAGAAAGGTGAAGGCTCCTGTCGAGACAACAAAAATACTCAGCGCCACCGATCCATACACGGAAGGCCCTGCCCCTGTAGCAACGACCTCAATAGGCTCCTTTGCCCCTCCGCTCCGCCGCTGGGCACCTCTCCAGTGCCCAATCCAGCGAACAATGCCCCAGGTGTGGATCGGCCCCAAAATCAGCCCGCACAGCAGCAAAAAGACCAGCGGCTGAAAGAAATTGAACCACAGTCCTCCGCCTCCAGTGCGGTCGGCGTAGAAGCGAAACGAGAAAAAGTCGTGCTGCCAGTTCCAAATCAAGATGGGAGACAGGGCAAGCAGCGCGATCGCAACTGCCCCCCAGAGGCGCGGGTCAAGCAGGAGCGATCGCAGTCGCCGATTTAGCATTAGGCTGGCTAAAAATCCTAGCCCGACAAAGACGGCATTGTACTTGCACAGCCCTGCTAGCCCTAGCAGCCCAGCCGCACCATACAGCCACCGGCTTTGACCCCGGCCATCAGCCAGATAGCTGTCTAAAAATCGCACCCAGGCGAAGCTGCTCAGCAGCGAAAAAGTCACCAGCCAGTGGTCGTGCCAGGCCATGGCCAAAAACAGAAAAAACAGCGGCGACGACGCCAGCAGCAGCACCACCAACCAAAATGCATCCGCTGCCCGGTCTCGATACAGGTAGCGGCAAATCTGCCAGTAGGTGGCTAGCAAAATGCAGTTGCTCAGCAAATTGGGCAGCCGTAGCGCCAGGCGCGAGCGGCCCAGAAGTGCTGTAAATAGCCCCTGCACCCAGGCGTGAAGCGGCGGATGATCGTAATACGAGAATCCCGGATGCTGGCCCCACATCCAGTAGTACCCCTCATCGGGGTTGGGAAACGTCGCCCCCCAAAACACCAGCCGCAGCAGCAAAAAAACTGCCAAAAAGGGCATTCCCCAGCGCCAAACCTTCGACTTAAACCAGGTTTTCTGCCAGGCCATACCCTAGTCCCGTTACCAAACTGCACTTCAGTCTATTCAACGGATACGTCGTCCCGTTGTCTAGGCTTCTGGGGATTTATGTAAAAACCTGGCTTGGAATTTTGTTCGAGAATTCTGCTGGGATCTATTCACTATCGGGAGTCTCCAAACCGCTCGTGTCGATCTCATCGAGCCCCGGAATCTGATCTAGGCCTAGCTCTTGACTGGTTGCCTCTGGCGGTTCTGCTTCGTCACCTAGGGGATAAACCACCACCGGCAGCGCCGCCCCGCGCAGCCCTTGCACAATGCGATCGGGCGTTTGGGGAAACACTACAAACAGCGGATGGCTCGACTCGCCTCCGTCGCTGAGCAGGTGCTGGTAGCGCTGGGGCAGCAGCCATTCATAGCCGCCATCGAGCAAAATCTGAGTCTTCCGCCACCGCATCAGCAGATCAGAAAAATCTTCGTGGGGTCGGTGGATGAATACAAAAATCTCAACGCCGGTTTTGACCTTCCACTCCGGGTCGCACATTAGAAGCGCCACATCGCAGGGCAGGGTCACCACCGCGCCTGCACTCACCGGGGGGCTCTGCTCCTGTAGGTGGGCCGCTTCGCGCACGCGCGCATTGGGTAGGGGCAGCGTAACAATGCTGTCCTTTGGTCGTCGCATACTGGGGACCGCCTCTAAGTAAGGACGGTACTGCCTCAGTAGCTCCAGCGCTCCCTTGTGCTCAGTGCAAATCGAGAGCAGCGTTTCATATTGAATGGATTTGACCGCCATAGCCTCTTCCGACAGGTTCGTTACCCGGCAATGGTGAGGGTGCCCCTAAAACTGCCTGCATTGTAACGAACCTGCCAAATTTCTTTTTACGGGGCTCCGCCAATCAGCGGCACGTCTGCTACCCCTCCTGAGGCACCCAGACCGAAACAGACCCTGCCGCGCAGCAAAAATCTGCCCACCCCTCGTCATTGGTGATCACGGGCTCATTGATATGCTCGGTAATGTCGATGTAGGTGCAGTTGGGCTGACCTACCTGCATCCACTTTGTGCCCTCAGCGCCATTGCTCAGGACAACCGCCATGCCCCCGGGGTGCTCTGAGTCGCCCAAGCGAGTCCAGCCGATAGTATTGGGATGGTCGAAATAATCGTACTGATCGCCGTAGGCGTACGTCTTACGGGCGTACAGAAGTTTATCGATAATCCACTGGTGGCTGTCCAGCCAAATCTCGTGCTCGTTACCGTCGCGACCCTTGTCAATGTAGTGGGCACCGTAGTAGTCGGCATAGAAAATGCAGGGGTAGCCCTCCTGACGCAGCAGAATCAGTGCATACGCCAGGGGCTTAAACCAGCCCTCCACAACCGATTCGAGCGCCTGCAGAGGCTGAGAGTCGTGGTTGTCCACCAGCGTTACCGCCAGGGCGGGCTGGTGCTGCACTAGGGTGTTGTCAAAAATCTGCCGCATGTCGTAGTCGTTGCCCTGGGTGCTGGCAACGGAGAAGTTGTAGTGCAGCGGCGCATCAAACAGCATCACATCGCCTCCGGTGATGCTGATGAAATGGTGCAGCGCTTCGATCTCGTAGGACCAGTATTCTCCCACCGCAAACAGGTCGCGCCCGGCGTACTGTCGGCAGTGATTTAGCCATTCAGGGAAAAAGCCTGCCTTGACGTGCTTCACCGCATCAAAGCGAAAACCGTCTACGTCGGTGGTGTCGATATACCACTCACCCCAGTACTTCAATTCACCGCGAACTTCTGGATGTTCCATATCCAGATCGCAGCCCATAAGATAGTCAAAAGCCCCTTTTTCCAAGTCAACGTTATCGTCGAATTTCTTGTCTTTGAAAAGGTAAACCGCGTTTAGCCCGTCGTCGTAGGCGTTGTAATCAACCGCGTCAAAATGCCACCAGTGCCACTCTAAAGAGGAGTACTTACCCTGCCGCCCTGGAAAGGTGTAATGGGTCCAGGCTTTGATGGTTTGCATCGGACCAACGGGCTCGTGGCGGTTATCGGGATTGTAGGGGGTCGCCTCCACTTCTTCTTCACCGTCGGCCCCCAGCTTGTGGTTGAGCACTACGTCAGCGTATACGCGAACCCCTGCAGCTTTGGCCGCTTTAATGGCAGCAATATATTCCGCTTTAGTGCCATATTTGGTGCGAACAGATCCCTTCTGGTCAAACTCACCCAGATCGAACATGTCGTAAACACCGTAGCCGACGTCGTAGCCGCCGGCGGTGCCTTTGTAAGCGGGAGGCAACCAAACAGAGGTAATTCCCGCTTGTGCTAGCCCTTGAACACGCTCTGCAAACTCATTCCAAAGGCTGCCGTCAGGCGGAATGTACCAATGGAAATACTGCATCATCACGCCATTGTGCTGAACCATATTTTTCCTTAAAGCAACCTATTATTGTTGAGTTTGTTTATTGCTTTAAGAAATTTACTTGAGGCCGCTATGTCCTGTCTCTCTGCCAGCAGATATAAACAGGCGACCTCTAAAACATCTGTCAGCGCTCAGCGGTATCGGCCCCCGTGTTGGAGGACAGCTCTTGATCCAGGGTTTCCTGAAGGGCTGCCAAAACTGCCAGGGGATCGGCTGCTTCCTGCATCACTTCCGCTTCAGGATCATGGCGATCAGCAACATAGGGCAGATCGGCCCGCAGTTCCTCTAGCAGGGCAATCATCTTGGCAATTTTCTGCTCAGAAAGCAGATTCAACTGCAGCGTGAGCTGGGCCCGCTGTTCGGCAAAGTTTTCTTGGCGCGTTTGCCGGACCAGCACACCGGTTGAAATTACCAAGGCAGCCGCGTCTAACCCCTGCTCCGACCAGCTAAATGGGGGCAGGTTGAACGGCAAAGTCGGCTCCCAGCAGCTCGCCGCAATCCAAGCTCCCAGAATGAGCAGCAGGCTGTAGAGAAAGGCTGAGCGGCCAAAGAACGTTGCGATCGCTTCCAGGCTTCGTTGGTGAGCAGGGATCTCTCGAGCTTCGCGAGAGTGCAGCGCGGTAATGGCCTCAATATTTCTAGTAATAGGGTCTGGTAGTGGAGCGGTAAGAACCTGTTTTCTAGAAAATTTTAGATTGGCTGCATTTGTCTCTAGGTGAAACTTTGGCTTGACGGCGTCGTCCGCGCTGGGCATCGTGCTGCACCTTTTAACTTGAATTGGGCTGGATGGTTCTGCCCCTTACGAGGCTGCTGACGCAGAGAGGTTTAGAGGCTAAAAGCGCCATAGTCAAAAGCCACCCCAGGCACTACCGGAGCGGCTTTTGAATTACTTCTTAAGCTCAGCTTTGAAGCGTCAAAGCCTTTTGCTTTAGATGATGGGTTCCGACGGCAAAAAGCCACGGAGGAACTCATTCTAAACAGCGCTTCTGCTGGTCACAGCGTAGTAGATGAACAGAGCGACGATAGCGCCGAGAACAGCCACGATGATGCCGCCAATGCTCAGACCAGCAGAGGTCAAAGCTAGGGACCCAGTGGTCAGCAGAGCATACAGGGAGCCACCGACGAAAGCACCAATGATGCCCAGGATCAGCGTGCCGAGGATACCGCCGCCCTGACGACCGGGGTAAATAGCTTTAGCGATAGCACCAGCGATCAAACCTAGGATGAGCCAAGCAAGAATGTTCATAGGAAGGGTCTCCGTTATTGAGGGTCTCTGTTACTGCGAAACAGGTTTTTCGAATCACTTTGTCGTGGTTCGGTCCGATTGTACCGGACGGGTTCTGCCTCCGTTGACTATCTATGGAGATAGGTGAGGCGATAAAACCTCTACTTCTTTTGTGGGAGTTTACTCCCGGAAATATTAGAGGACTTAAGAAGCTTAAGGGGGCTTGGGGGCAATTTTTGAAATGGCTGCTCTCATTTAGGCAATAGAGGCAGCAGCTTATTAAATTGTTTTGCTTATGCTTTGCTTAAGGCAGAACTTTGCCGAGTTTGCCAACGCAAAACTTTGTCGAGGTAAAACCTTTGCTTAACTTTTGTAAGTTAAAGAGAACAAAGGGTTAAGGATTTTAGTGAGCGCGGCTACGGGTAACGGCGTAGTAGATAAATAGCGCCACAATTGCACCTAAAACAGCCACGATGATGCCGCCGATGCTCAGACCAGCAGAGGTCAAAGCTAGGGAGCCAGTGGTCAGCAGAGCATACAGCGAGCCGCCGACGAAAGCACCGATGATACCCAGAATCAGCGTACCGAGAATCCCGCCGCCTTGACGACCGGGGTAGATAGCTTTTGCGATAGCACCAGCAATCAAACCTAGGATGAGCCAAGCCAGAATGTTCATAGGAAGAGTCTCCGTGTGTTACGAATGAAACGCTCAAGCAATTGCGTTCAATTGAGATAACTGTAACGAACAGCGTCTACTTTCTATGACTACCAATGGAATGAACACCCCTATTTCTCCCGTGGGATTTGACGGGAAATAGAGCTATTCACTTCTCTCTATGGCGTTTGGTAGGGTTCAGCTCGATTGACTTGACTGTGCAGGCGCTAGGAGGTTTACAAGTAATAGGCTTAGCGGATGTCGTAGCCAAACAAATTAGCGTCTACATTCCCCAAATTCAGGTCAGACAGGCCGTACTCGGCCCAGCGCCGATCAACAATAGCGGCAGTGTCGGGGTCGGGCTTGAGTTCCTCGCTCCAGGGGCGATCGGTTTCTGGGTAGACCTTCGTCGTGGCGTCGATACCCATGCGGCTGCCCAAGCCGGGCCGCTCGGTGGCAAAGTCGAGTTTGTCGAAGGGATTGTTGGGCAAGATAAACACGTCGCGCACCGGGTCAACCTTGGAGGTAACGGCCCACATCACCTGACGCGGATCGCGGATGTTGATGTCTTTGTCCACCACAATCACAAACTTGGTGTAGTTGAACTGGGGCAGCGCCGACCAGAAAGCTAGAGCAGCCCGCTTGGCCTGTCCGGGATAGGCCTTGTCAATCGAGAGCACGGCGGCTTTGTAGCTCAGCCCCTCCATCGGCAGGAAAAAGTCCTGAATTTCGGGTACCTGCTGCCGCAGGATAGGAGTGTAGACGCGGTTGAGGGCAATGGCCATCATGGCGTCTTCTTTAGGAGGCCGCCCGCTGAAGGTGGTCATGTAGATGGGGTCTTTGCGGTGGGTCAGGCAGTGGAAG